>CALEZJ010000079.1 GCA_937927885.1 uncultured Paracoccaceae bacterium
GTGTTGGTCATGGCGGGCCTCCGGCTGATCCCGCTTGTGCCACGGCGGGCAAGGCGGCTCAAGCCGGCCGCGCTGCCGCAAACCATCGCAACAACGGTCGAAAATCACCGCGAGGCGGTCATGATCCTGCCCCGGTTCACCGCAAGGTTGATCACGTCAACCGCCCGGAAGGAGGCCCACATGCAACTTTGCCGCGATCTGATCGCCCGACTGGGGTTGTTTGGCCGCAGCGCGCCGAAAGAGGCGGATGCCTTCGGTGCCCGGCTGAACCGGATCGGCAACCGCGAGAAGCGCCACGAGGGCGCCCCCTGCCCGCTGTTCAGAAATCAACCTCGACCGATGGAAGCCTGAGCGCCTTCATCAGGTCGCGCACTTCCTGCCGTGCGGCGATGTTCGACAGGTTCAGTACATCCACCCCGGTATCCTTCAGGTCCAGAACCGTCAGGCCGCGCGGAAACAGCTCGCGGAAGATCACCCGCTCGGCAAAGCCGGGCGCCACGCGAAAGCCGATGCGGCGCGACAATTCCTCAAGCGCAGAGCCGACCTTGCGCTTGTTGTGCATCTGCTGGGCGCCAAGGCGGTTGCGCAGCACGATCCAGTCGATCGGCTTCAGCCCCGCCTGTGCCCGCAACTGCCGTGCCTGCCAGACCATTTCCGCATAGATCGACGGGCCCAGCACCGCATTGGTGACCGGATCAATCCGCGCCAGCAGGTCGAAATCGACAAAGCTGTCGTTCAGCGGCGTCACCAGGGGGTCGGCCAGCGAATGCGCGATCTGGCTCAGGCGCGTGTGACTGCCGGGACAATCGATCACGATGAAATCGCTGTCGGCATCCAGACCCGCCATCGCCTCGGACAAACGGTGGTCGTTGATGTTCTCGTCCGGAGCCAGCCGCGCGGGATCGACTTCGGGCAGGTCACGGTATTGCGGGCTGGGCAGGCTCACCCCGGCGCGGGCACAGAACGCCACGCGGTTCTCGATATAACGGCCAAAGCTGCGCTGACGCAGATCCAGATCCAGCGCGCCGACACGATGCCCCATCCGCGCCAGCGCCGTGGCAATGTGCATGGCGGCGGTCGACTTGCCCGAGCCGCCCTTTTCGTTACCGGTGACGATGATATGCGCCACGCTCTGTTCCCGTCCTGATGTGTCGGGCCGGACCATAGGCCCCCGGCGCCCGCATGGGAAGCGGATTACCGCCGATGCCCCCGGCCCTCAATGCGAAACGCCGCTGCCAGCGGCAACGGCGTTCCGGTTCGTTCCGCCGAAAGGTCTCAGAAACCCAGACCGGCGTATTTGTTCTTGAACTTCGACACGCGGCCGCCGGTGTCCATCAGACGGGTGCCGCCACCAGTCCAGGCGGGGTGCACGGACGGATCGATGTCGAGCGCCATCGTCTCGCCTTCCTTGCCCCAGGTCGATTTCATCTGCACCACGGTGCCGTCGACCAGCTTGACGTTGATCAGGTGATATTCGGGATGGATCGAAGCTTTCATGACCCGGTTCCTTATTCTTCGCTCATGGCGCGGTAGTTGGTCTTCTCGACGATCCGGGCCGACTTGCCGCGACGGTCGCGCAGATAGTACAGCTTGGCGCGGCGGACACGGCCACGGCGCACGACGGTGATGCTGTCGATGTTGGTCGAATAGAGCGGGAACATCCGCTCGACGCCTTCGCCGAACGAGATCTTGCGCACGGTGAACGACGCGCCGATGCCCGAACCGCCACGGCGGCTGATGCAGACGCCTTCAAAGTTCTGCACGCGCGAACGGGTGCCTTCGGTCACCTTGTAGCCGACCTTGACGGTATCACCCGCCTTGAAATCGGGGATGGCCTTGGCCAGAGCAGCGATCTGCTCGGCCTCGAGTTGCTGGATCAGGTTCATCTGATCGTCTCCTGACTGGGCTCACGGTTGATCCGTGAAGGTCTGATGCCGTCCCAGAGCTCTGGTCTTCGACCGGGTCCCACCCGAAAGGGCAGCCCGCCAGAGATGCGGTCGTCGGTTCGTTGTTCATCTTTCCCGGCGCGATGGCCCGTCGAAGCAGACGGCACACCAAAGAAACCCAGCGGGCGATTCCGCCCCCGGACGGGCGCGGTATAGGGGCAAGGGTGCGGGGCGTCAAGCTGGTAGGGTGGGGTTCAACCCCACCTTACGAGGGCTGACCCCGGCGCGCCCACAGGTCTGGCCGCCGCTCGCGCGTCAGGCGTTCCGCCATGTCGCGCCGCCATTTCGCGATTTCGGCATGGTTGCCCGACAGCAGCACCGGCGGGATCTCGCGCCCCTCCCAGACGGCGGGCTTCGTATACTGCGGATGCTCCAGCAGTCCCGCCGAATGGCTCTCCTCCTCGGTCGAGGCTGCATTGCCCAGCACCCCGGGCAACAGCCGCACCGTGGCGTCGATCATCGCCTGCGCCGCGATCTCGCCCCCGGTCAGGACAAAATCCCCCAGGCTGACTTCCTCGATGCCAAACGCGTCCAGCACCCGTTCGTCCACCCCCTCGAAGCGGCCGCACAGCAGCGTGACACCGTCCGAGGCGGCCCAGCGCCGCGCCATCGCCTGATCGAACGGACGCCCGCGCGGGGAAAGATAGACCAGCGGCCAGCGCGCGCGACCCGGTGTTCCGACATCGGCCATCCTCAGTGCTCGCGCCACCACATCGGCGCGCAGCACCATCCCGGCGCCACCGCCCGCAGGCGTGTCATCGACATTGCGATGCTTGCCCTCGCCGAACACCCGCAGATCGATCGGCTCCAGCGCCCACAGGCCCAGATCCAGCGCCTTGCCGGTCAGGGATTCCCCCAGGACGCCCGGAAACGCCCCTGGAAACAGCGTGATGACCTTGGCCCGCCAGGCACCCTTGATGCGTGGCGGACCACCCATCAGGTCCTGCGGCGCCGCCGACAGCGTCACCGCCACCCGCCCGTGCGAGCGTTTCGGCGCCGCCTCGTCACTCATTCCAGGAGCCCCTCGGGCGGATCGACAATCACCCGCCCCGCCGACAGATCGACGGTCGGCACCATCGCCACCGAGAACGGGATCAGCGCCGCAGGCTTGCCTGGACGCTGTACCTCCAGCAAATCCCCCGCCCCGTGGTTCAGAACCGCGCTGATCCGGCCCAGGGCCACGCCGCCGGTGTCGTAAACCGCCAGCCCGATCAGATCTGCGTGATAGAATTCATCATCCGGAAGGGATGGCAACCGCGCGCGATCGGCATAAAGCCGCATTCCGCGCAGTGCCTCGGCCGCCTCACGGCTGGTCACGCCACTCAACCGCGCCGCCAGACCACCCGGCACCGGGCCGCCCAACGTCACGGAAAAAGACCGCGCGCCGTCCTCGGTGAACAGCGGGCCATACCCGGCGATCGCCGCAGGCTCGGCGCAGAAGCTTTTCAGCCGCACCTCGCCGCGCACCCCAAAGGCGCCGGCGATGGCACCGACACAGACCCGATCCCCGCTCATGACGCGCGCCCTTTCATCTTGCCCCAAATATTCTCAGGGGGGTGAATGGCCGAAGGCCAGAGGGGGGCGCGAGCGCCCCCCTGCCCTTGCCTCACTCGGCCGCCTTCGCCGCGCGCTGCTTGGCGCGCTCGGTGGCTTTCTTGCCGGGAATCGCCTGCTTGGGGTTGTTGCGCTCGGCCTTCGGACGCACGCCCGCAGCCTCGAGGAAGCGCACGACGCGGTCGGTCGGCTGGGCGCCCAGGCCCAGCCAGTGCTGCACGCGCTCCATGTCCATCTTCACGCGGTCCTCGCTGTCCTTGGCCAGGAGCGGGTTGTAGGTGCCGACCTTTTCCAGGAAGCGGCCATCGCGCGGCATGCGCGAATCGGACACGACGATGGCATAGAACGGACGCTTCTTGGTGCCGCCACGGGCGAGACGGATCTTGGTAGCCATGGGAATCTCCTATCGTTGGCTGTTGCGGCGCATCACGCGCCAATCCGGGGTTATTTCTGCAACCTCTCGTGGTGACGGATCACCTCCGAGATGATGAAGTTCAGGAATTTCTTCGCAAATTCGGGGTCGAGGTCGGCCTCCTTGGCCAGCCATTCCAGCCGCTCGATCTGGCGCGCCTCGCGGGCGGGGTCCGAGGGGGGCAGCGCGTGTTCGGCCTTCAGCCGCCCCACGCCCTGCGTGTGCTTGAACCGCTCGGCCAGCGTGTAGACGAGGATCGCATCGAGCCGGTCGATGCTTTCACGGTGCTCGCGCAGCAATTCCTGCGCGCGGGTTGCGGTGTCGCTCATGGATCCTCGCTTGGCGCATGGCGCCAGATTTCGGCGGGTTCGGGGTCGGTATCCCACTCGGCTGCGCCCTCATACCGCGCACCCAGCCTTTCGGCCAGCCGCCGCGACGGTGCGTTCGCGGGCGCGATATAGCTGACCAGCGACGGCAGGCCCCTGGGCCCCAACGCATGGTTGCGCACGGCCAGCGCCGCCTCGAAGGCCAGACCGCGTCCCCGCCCGTGCGAACAGAACAGAAAGCCCAGTTCGGGCTCGTGGTCGCCGGGTTCAAAGCCGATCTGCACGAAACCCAGAACAAGGCCGTCCCTGTCCGTCACCGTCCACATCCCATGCCCGCGCAGCAGCCACAGGCCGACCGAGGCGGCAAAGTCGCTGAACGCTGTATCCACATCGAACGGGCCGCCCATATGCCCCGCCGTGTCGTCGACCAGGATCTGACACCAGTAACCCGCATCCTCCAGCCGCGGCGCGCGCAAAAGGGTGCGCGGGGTCTCCAGCACCGGCAGCGCGGCGCCCAGCCGGGCGGCGAGATCCGCCGCAGGGCCGGCAATCGGGTTCAGCCAGGGCGCGCTCATGCATAGGCCTCCATCCCGGCGCCCTGCGCATCGGGCAAGGGGTGGCGCCAGATCGTCGTCGCCCCGAATTGCGCATGGGTGAACCCGCCCTCGGGCACGCAGCCCAGCCGAAAGGCCAGGGCCTCGGACCGCTGGTTGCCATTCAGGATCAGACTGATCGCCGTGCTCCAGCCCAGCACCTCATAGGCCCAGGCGCGTGTCGCCAACGCAGCCTCGGCGGCCAGACCGCGCCCTTCGCCCTGCCAGAGGGTCCAGGCGATCTCGGGCTCGGGCCAGCCTTCGGGGAACCAGGGGCCGGCGGTGCCGATGGCCTGCCCGCTCGTGCGGTCCTCCAGCACAAAGACCCCGTAACCGCGCAACACCCAATGGCCGATCATGTGACCAAAGGCGCGCCAGGCCTGATTGCGCTCCAGCGGCCCACCGGTAAAGCGCGACCGATCGCTGGCCTGATACGCTGCGAAGGCGTCGAAATCCGCAAGGCGCGGCGCACGCAGGATCAGGCGAGGAGTTTCCAGCACCGGGATCGCAGCGGTAAAGGTGTCAGCAAGGGTCATGCCGCAACCCCCGGAATGTGGCGCCAGACCTGCATCGGCGCGTCGCCAAAGGGATGCGCGGCCCCAGGGTCAAGTTCGGCGCCCAGACGTTCGGCCAGTCGGATCGAGCGTGTATTTTCCGGCGCGATATAGCTGACCGCGCTGCGCCATCCGAGTTTGCAAAAGGCATGCGCGCGCGCCGCCGTGGCGGCTTCCCGTGCAAAACCCCGGCCTTCGGCATCGGCGGTCCACAGGTGCCAGGCAATCTCACCCTCGGGCCAGCGGGCGGGCCACAGGCAACCGGCCGTGCCGACGGTCATAGCGCAGCCGCGCGGCACGACGGCCCAAAGCCCGAAGCCGCGCAAAGCCCAGTGCCCCAGCACCAGCGCCGCGGTTTCCCAGGCGTCGGCCTCGGACATCGGCCCACCGAGAGGGGTCGCGCGCTCCGAACGCAGGAACGCCATCAGACCCTGCGCATCACCGGGTTGCAGTTGCCTCAGGATCAGGCGCTCGGTTTCCAGAACCGGGGTGTCGGCAAGCCGGATCATGCCGCCGCCCTCAGATCATGGCGGATCACCACATCCCAGGGGTCGATCCCCGGCAGAACCGTGTCGATCACCCCGCCCAGGCGCAGGCCCAGCGCGATCGAGCGCGCATTCGCGGGTTCGATGATGCTGATCACATGCGGCCAGTCGGTCGTCGCCTTCAGCCAGTCCAGCACCGCCTCGGCCGCCTCGCGCGCCACACCCTTGCCCTCGACCTCGGGCACCACGAACCATCCCAGTTCCGGCGCCGGGAAATCGTCACCATGGTAAAGCCCCACCTCGCCCAGATAGGCGCCGGTCTGGCGATCCTCGACCCCAAAGGCGCCGTAGCCTTTCAGCATCCACAAGGCCGCCGTCGCGGCCCAGAACTGCCAGGCGTGATAGCGCGACATCGGCCCGCCCTCGTGCACCGAACGCTCGGTCGCCAGAAACGCCGCCCAATGCTCGAAATCCGCCAGCGCCGGCGCGCGCAGCCGCAGGCGCGGCGTCAGCAGCACCGGAACGGCAGCGGCAAAGGGCGCGGGCGACAGGGTCACTTCTTGCGGCCCAGCCCCAGGCCCGAAAGCCCCCCGGGCATCCCGCCCAGCCCGGGCAGGCCCCGCCCCAGCGCGCCACCCTGCATCGCGGCCTGCGCGGCCTTCATCGCCTCGGGGTCGGCCAGTTGCTTTTGCATGGCGGCCATATCGCCGCCCTTGCCGAACATCGAGGCCATGGCCTGCTTCAGCATCCCGCCCTTGCCCATCTTCTTCATCACATCCGCCATCTGGCGATGCATTTTCAGAAGCTTGTTCAACTCGGCCACGTCGAGACCCGCGCCGCCCGCGATCCGCTTCTTGCGGCTGGCCTGCAACAGGTCCGGATTGGCGCGCTCCTTCTTCGTCATCGACTGGATCAGCGCGATCTGGCGTTTCAGCATCCGGTCGTCGAACCCGGCCGCCTCGGCCTGCTTCGACATCTTCGCCATGCCCGGCATCATGCCCATGACCGATTGCATGCCGCCCATCTTCAGCATCTGATCCAGCTGCGCCTTCAGGTCGTTCATGTTGAACTGACCCTTCTGGAACCGCTTCATCATCCGCTCGGCCTGCTCGGCCTCCAGCGTCTGCTGCGCGCGTTCGACCAGCGCGACAATGTCGCCCATGCCCAGGATGCGGCCCGCGACGCGCTCGGCCTCGAAGGTCTCCAAGGCGTCGGTCTTTTCGCCCAGACCCACGAACCGGATCGGCTTTCCGGTCACCGCGCGCATCGACAACGCCGCGCCGCCCCGCCCGTCGCCGTCCATCCGGGTCAGCACCACGCCCGAGATGCCCACCTTGGCCTCGAACTCGGTCGCCACATTGACCGCGTCCTGACCGGTCAGACCATCGACCACCAGCAGCGTTTCCCGAGGGGACACGGCATCGCGTACCGCCTGAACCTCGGCCATCAGCGCCTCGTCGATGTGCAGACGGCCTGCGGTATCCAGCAGGTAAACGTCATACCCCCCAAGGCTGGCCTGCGTCTTCGCCCGTTTGGCGATCTGCACCGCACTCTCGCCCTTGACGATCGGCAGCGTATCCACCCCGATCTGCCCGCCCAGAATCGCCAATTGCTCCATCGCCGCCGGGCGGTTGGTGTCCAGAGACGCCATCAGCACCCGCTTGCCCTCGCGCTCCTTCAGGCGGCGCGCCAGCTTGGCGGTGGTGGTCGTCTTGCCCGACCCCTGCAGGCCCACCATCAGCACCGGCGCCGGCGGGTTGTCGATCTTCAGCTTGCCGGGGTCGTCGTCGCCCCGCAGCGTGGCGATCAACTCGTCATGGACGATCTTGACCACCTGCTGGCCGGGGGTCACCGATTTGGTCACCACCGAGCCGGTGGCCTTGTCCTGCACCCGCTTGATGAAGGCCCGCGCCACCGGCAAGGAAACGTCTGCCTCCAACAGCGCCACGCGCACCTCGCGCAGAGCGGTTGTCACGTCATCGGCGCTCAGGGCCCCCTGCTTGGTCAGCCGGTCAAAGACCCCGCCAAGGCGTTCAGAGAGTGACTCGAACATGCGTCAACCTTTCAGGCCAAGCGGAACGGCACCCGTGGGCGCAACGCGCTGACGGATGGCGATCCCCGCAAAAGCGATGGGACCGGAAGCGGCAAGCCTCCGGGGATTTCGCGCCCGGATACGCCCCCCCCACGCCCGAGTCAAGGTTTTCCCCACCCGCCTTGCTTTTCATCTGTCCTCAAATATCCTCGGGGGGTGAATTTGGCGCAGCCAAAGAGGGGGGCAGAAGGCCCCCCTGTCAACGGAGATCCGGATGTTCGCCCTTGCCGACAACAACCCGACGCGCCACATCCGCTTTCCCTTTGTCAACTGGGCACTGATCACCGCCTGTTCGGCCATCTTCCTTCTGGGCATCCCCTGGGACAATTACGCCTTCACCCCCGCGCATCTTCACCTCGTCGGAGGGGAAAAGGCCCCAGGCGGGGCGCAGCAGGTGGTGGCGCAGATGGCCAGCTACATCTTCCTGCATGCCTCGTGGCTGCATCTTCTGGGCAACATGCTGGCGCTCTGGGTCTTTGGCGACAATATCGAGGACAGCATGGGCCATTGGCGCTATCCGCTGTTCTTCGTTGTCTGCGGCATGGCCGGCGCGGGGGCCGAGGCCTTGTTCTCGCACGAACCCGCGGTGCCGGTGATCGGCGCCTCGGGGTCCATTGCCGGGCTGATGGGCGCCTATCTTCTGCTGCATCCCCGGGCCCGGGTGCTGGTTCTGGTCGCGTTCAGGGTGCCGATGCTGGTGCCCGCCGGGGTCTTTGTCGGGCTGACCGTGGTGCTGGACCTCATCTCCGCCCTCTCGGACCCGGTCGAAGGGGTCAGCATCGCCTTCTGGGCGCATCTCGGGGGGTTTGCCGCCGGGGCCTTGCTGATTCTGGTGATGCGCTGGCGCGACGTGCCGCTGTTCCAGCCCCCGGCGCCAGTGCCCGAAGGGGCGCTTTTCGGCCTCGACCGCTACCTGCCGGATTTCTCCAAAGCGACCCCGGGTTCCTCCGCGCTGTGGTTCTGGGTGAAATCCGCGGTCTTCTTCATCTTCGTCGCGGCCTTGGTCGAGATCTTCCTGCTCTGACCCCTTGCCCGCCCGCGCGCCCTGCCGCATGAAGCCGCCATGCTGATCGTCGCCGCCCTCTATCACTTCACCCGCTTTGCCGACCCCGCCGCGATCAAACCCGCGCTGGCCAAGGTCGCCTGCGCCAACGGCGTCAAAGGCTCGCTCCTGCTGGCGCCCGAGGGGATCAACGGCACCATCGCCGGGACCCGCGCGGGCATCGACGCCGTGCTGGCCCATATCCGCGCCCTGCCCGGCTGCGCCGATCTGGACTGGAAAGAGGCGCGGACCGACACGATGCCCTTTGGCCGCATGAAGGTGCGGCTGAAGCGCGAGATCGTCACTATGGGCCAGCCCGATGTCGACCCCCGCGCGCGCGTCGGGCATTATGTGACGCCCGCCGACTGGAACGCGCTGATCACCGCCCCCGATGTCGCGGTGATCGACACCCGCAACGATTACGAGGTTGCGATCGGCACATTCGCGGGCGCCGTCGATCCGCGTACCGCCAGTTTCGGCGAATTCCCCGCCTGGTGGCAGGCCAATGCGCACCGCTTTCACAACAAGCGCATCGCCATGTTCTGCACCGGCGGCATCCGCTGCGAGAAATCGACCAACTGGCTGTTGCAGCAAGGCGTCCCGGAGGTGTTCCACCTCAGGGGCGGCATCCTGAAATACCTCGAGGAGGTGCCACCAGACGAAAGCCTCTGGCAGGGCGGGTGCTTTGTCTTTGACCAGCGGGTGGCGGTCGGGCACGGGCTCGTGCCGACCGGCCACACCCTGTGCCACGCCTGCCGCCGCCCGCTGACAGCCCAGGACCGCGCGCGACCTGAATTCGAGGACGGGGTGTCCTGCCACCAGTGCATCGATGAGTTCACCGACGAACGCCGCGCCGGATTCCGCGAGCGTCAGCGCCAGATCGCGTTGGCCGAAGCGCGCGGCGACCGGCATCTGGGCGCCGACCCGCGCGAGGTGGGGTGAAACCCCACCCTACACCCCGCCCAAAGGCCCCCCGCCGGGGTAAGGTGGGGGTTTACCCCCCCCCCC
>CALEZJ010000080.1 GCA_937927885.1 uncultured Paracoccaceae bacterium
CTCCAGAGCAGGAGCACGAAGGCCGCCGCAAGCGCCCCCCAGATCTGGATCTGGCGTCCGAGCGGCATTGCCTCGGCCCTCAGATCTGGCGTTCGGGAAGGCGGACAACCAGCCCATCGAGAGCGGGTGTCACCTTGATCTGGCAAGTCAGCCGCGAGCGTTTCGCATCGGGCTCATAGGCGAAATCCAGCATGTCCTCTTCCATCGCATCGCGGGGCGGAAGCCGGTCCACCCAGGCATCGTCGACATAGACATGGCAGGTCGAGCAGGCGCAAGCGCCACCGCAATCAGCCTCGATCCCCTTGATCCCGTTGTCACGCGCGCCCTCCATCACCGTCAGCCCGGGGGCGACATCGATGCTGTGCTCGGTCCCGTTGAACTCGATGTAGGTGATCTTGACCATGAATGCCTCGGTTGGGGTCTTTCGTGCCCAACCGACATAAGCCAGCGCCAGCGGTTTGACCAGAGGATCGCGCCGGTGCGCGGAAGGCCCGAATGATGGCATCAAATGGCCCGGTCTCCGCCCCGAGGCTGCCGAGATTGGTGGCGAAAACGGGGGCAGGTTTTCCTGCCGCCGATTCGACTTCGAGGTCTTGCCATGGTGCGCCCCTTTCTTGTGACCGTCCTTTGCCTGATGCTGGCGGCTTGCCAGTCCTCGCCCGAAGTGACCCGTGCCGAGCCCGTGCAATCCGCGCTCTCCGACGCGCAAGCAGGAGGGACCGGGTGCTGGGCCCGCGACCGGATCACGGCTCAGACCGAAACGCGGTTCGAAATCGGTGCCGACGGGGTGCGCGTGGCACGAGAGGTCGAAATCCGACCGGCCGAAGATCGGCTTTTTGCCGTGCCGTGCGATGAACAACTGGACCGTGACACGATCGCCTCGCTCCAGCGGGCGCTGGCCGTGCGGGGCCTGCATGCCGGGGCGGCTACAGGGATCTATGACGCGGAAACCGCCGAGGCCGTGCGGCGCTATCAGGCGCCGCTGGGGCTGGACAGTGCGATCCTGTCGCTGGACGCGGCGCGGATGCTGGGGATCATCGCGGTGGGTCGCGCGGGGCTGTAACGGTCGGAACAATCCCGAAGACCTCGTCTATTCAGCAGATTGAAGAGCTTGGTCAGCGCCAGAGATGGGCCTGGCTGGCCAAAAGCCCCTGCAGTTTCGCCAGCAGGCGCAGACGACGCGGGGTGCGCAGGGCGGCCGGTTCGGCGAGCAGGTCCAGCGCGCGCTCGGGCGGGCACGGCAAGCCCCTCGTGGGGTCGAGGTAACGCGGATAGCCGATCAGCACTGCATGGGTCAGATGGTCCAGATCCGGCCGGGCGCGGCGCCGGTCCGGGACAGGACCAAGGTCCTCGGTCAGGCCCCAGCCTGCATAAAAGGGAGCGCCCAGCGTGGTGACCCTGATCCCGCGCAACAGGGCCTCGAAGCCGAGACCAGAGGTCATCGTCCAGACCTGATCGGCAAGGGCCAGCGCGCTGTGGGCATCGGCGCCGGTCCACACGAGGTCGGCGAGGATTTCGGCATCCGGCACGCTTCCCGGGCGCAGCCCGGCCTCGACATCGGGATGGGGTTTGTAGACCAGGATCGCGCCAGGGCTGTGCTGACGCGCGGTTTCGATCAGCGCGCGGTTGGTGCGCACCTTTCCAGCGCCGAGACGGATGGAAGCGTCGTCCTCGACCTGCCCCGGGATCAGGATGACGGGTTGACCGGGTTTGTCGGCCCTGAGGGCAGCGATCCGGCTGGCGAGTTCAGGGGTATCGCGGACAAGGTTATACTTGGTCACGCCGCTTTCAAGGATGCGCGCCCGCAGCCGCGCCGCACGGGCACCGCCCCCGGGAGGAAGCGGACTCGCGATAAGGCGTTCCAAACGGCTTTCGCGGCCGGGATCGTAATAGATGCCAAGATCGTCCACCACCAGCGACAGAGGCGCAACCAGTTCGGCGCCAAGCCCGCGCGAACGCAGGAACCCGTCCTCGACCCTGAGACCGGTGAACCCCGTCGGCGTAGCCGAGGCCCAGGCCAGCGTTGCGCCCTGATCGGCAAAGCGCAGGGTTTTTTCTGTTCCGAAGAACGCCTGCAAGTGACCGCGTTTCCAAAGCCGCATGCCCGAGGCGACATGGCCAT
Organism: uncultured Paracoccaceae bacterium; assembly: GCA_937927885.1. Taxonomy (GTDB): domain Bacteria; phylum Pseudomonadota; class Alphaproteobacteria; order Rhodobacterales; family Rhodobacteraceae; genus Pararhodobacter. Next base: position 2,123 of record CALEZJ010000080.1, read on the forward strand.
TGCGATCCTGACGAAAGGCCCTGAGTCGGGCTTCGAAAAAGTCGATCACTTCGGGCAGGTCGCAAAGCCGGTCGCGCAGCGGATCGTACCAGATCGGCGCCAGAAGCATCGCCCCGGCGAAAAGCTGAGGGACGGTCAAGGATCGGGTGCGTCGAGGGGTGGGGCTTTCATCGGCACTGAGCCCCCAGCCCGCGTAAAACGGATGGCCAAAGACCCGCGGTCGGTGACCCGAGAGTATCGCCTCGAACCCCAGTTGCGACGAGACCGTGTAGACTGCGCGCGCGCCCTCGAGCAGGGTCCAGGGCGAATGCGGGCCGTCGACGAAGCGGATGCGCCTACGCGCGTCGGAAAGGGTGAAATGCCCGGGGCGGGCGCCAAGACTGGTTTCGGGATGGGCACGGATCAAGATCGGTGCGTCGGGATGTTCGGCTTCGGCCACCTGCAGCATGCGGGTGAAGAGGTCGGCTGGCAACGGACCCTGCAGGCCCCCATGGGACAGGGAGGCATCGCCGCGCACCTGGTCGATGACTAGGACATAGCCGGGCGACGGGGGCGGCAGCGCGGGGTCATGGCCGTTGTATTTCGACAGATGCAGGTGGCGCAGGCGCGCGATGCAAAGCGCGGCAAGGTCGAGAAGCGCTGGATCGCACAGCGGATGGGTGGCCAGAAGCGTTTCCAGATCCGAAGGCCCCGAAGGGTCGCTGTGCAGTCCGGATCGGTCGAAAAGCAGCCCTACCGGCGGCTCACCCCCGGTG
>CALEZJ010000081.1 GCA_937927885.1 uncultured Paracoccaceae bacterium
CGGCCAGGCTGCGGGTCATCGCGGCAAGCTGGCCATAGCTCACATCGCCCGCACCGACACCGGCCGCGCCCAGATCGCGGATCGCCACGCGGTCGGGCTGGCCCTCCCAGTCGAAACAGGCCTGCCGCGCCATGTTCAACCGGGCCGGGACAGTCCAGCGAAACCCGGCTTGCAGGGCGTTGTAACCGCCGCAAGGGGACAGGAGCGGCCGCATCAATTCTCCGACAGGCTGCGCAGATACAGCGTCTGCGTCGCGGTCAGCCGCAGGCGGCACCCGGCCCCGGCGCCGCTCATGCCGGTGCCGCCCCACCACTGGATTTCCTCGTAATGGCAGGTGGCATCGCGAAAGGCGATCCAGGCGCGCTGCATGGCGCGCAGGCCCTCGACATCCGACGGGCGCGGCAAAAGGCCCGGCATCGGCGGTTCGGCGTCGATCCGGCGGGCCTCGGCCATGCGCTGGCGGTAGACGCGGTTCAACTCGCCATCCCACCACTGATGCTCGGCCTCGGCGCAATAGGCCTGCACCATGGTCGTGCCGCCGCCCGGGCTTTGAACCATGCAGGCTTCGGCCCCGAGGCCGATGCAGGCGCCTTCCTTGCCCTGCGCCAGGCAGGCCAGAATCGGCGCCGGATCGAAGCCGGGGCCATCGTCCGCCCGCAGGGGCGACGCGAGAAGGGTCAGGCTCAGGGCAAGACGCAACAGCATGGGACCTCCTTTCGGATCACGGGTGTGACTCGAGACATCTGCGCAGCTTCCTCGCCACGGCATCGCGGGCCTTGGCGGTGAAAAAGCCGGTTGGCACCCGCTTGAGGAAATCACCGTGGATGCGGTCCTCCTGCGGCTTCATCCCCGGGGACTCGGCCAGGCGCAGCAACGCCTCGGCCTGCCCCCGGTTCCAGGCCCAGAGCACCTCGCCCCGGTGTTCGACCTGATAGAACGCCTCGGCGGGCCAGTTGACGCGATGCGCCGCGCGGTGGCCACATGTTTCGCAGACCACCGACCCCTCGTCGCGATGGGGCGGCCAGGGTCCCGTCATCGACAGTTCGCGCGCCTCGGCCGGGGTCAGTTCGGGGATGTTCTCGGGCAGGGGCGCGCCCAGCCCGTAGCGATAAAGGGCAATCGGCAGGCCATGCCCGTCCTCGATGATCTGGAAATGCGCCAGCGCGCCCAGTCGGGCGATGGCCTCGGGGCTGGTCAGGCGCAGGCCGCGGATGCGGCGGAACAGCGCCGGGCCCCGGCAGGCCGGGCAGGCAATGGTCATCTGGGTCGGATGATATCCACTGCTGGCCCAGGCCATCTCAGCCCATCGCCCCCATCATCTCGCGGCCAACCAGCATGCGGCGGATTTCGGACGTGCCGGCGCCGATCTCCATCAGCTTGGCATCGCGGAACAACCGGCTGACCGCCGAGTCGTTCATGAACCCCGCCCCGCCCATCGCCTGCACCGCCTGATGCGCCTGCACCATCGCCTGCTCGGAGGCATAAAGCACGCAGGCCGCCGCATCCTGCCGCGTCACCTCGCCCCGGTCGCAGGCCTTGGCGACCTCGTAGACATAGGCGCGGGCCGAGTTCATCGCCGTGTACATGTCGGCGATCTTGGCCTGCATCAGCTGGAAATTGCCGATCGGCTGGCCGAATTGCTTGCGGGTGGCGACATAGGGCATCACCTCGTCAAGGCAGGCGGCCATGATGCCCGGGCCGATGGCCGCCAGCACGACACGTTCGTAATCGAGGCCGGACATGAGGACGCGCACGCCCTTGCCCTCTTCGCCCAGGATGTTCTCGAACGGAACCTCGACATCCTGAAACACCAGTTCGGCGGTGTTCGACCCGCGCATCCCCAGCTTGTCGAAATGCGGCGAGGTGGAAAAACCCGCCATGGTCTTTTCGATCAGGAAGGCCGTGATCCCCTTCGATCCCGCCGCCGGATCGGTTTTCGCATAGACCACCAGCGTGTCGGCATCCGGCCCGTTGGTGATCCAGTATTTCGTGCCATTCAGGACAAAGCGGTCGTTCTTCTTTTCGGCCCGCAACTGCATCCCCACCACGTCCGACCCCGCCCCGGCCTCGGACATCGCCAGCGCGCCGATCCTGCGGCCGGAAACCAGATCGGGCAGGTATTTCGCCTTTTGCTCGGGGCTCCCGTTCAGCTTGATCTGGTTCACGCACAGGTTGGAATGCGCGCCATACGACAGGGAAATACTGGCCGAGGCGCGGGCGATTTCCTCGACCGCCACCGCATGGGCCAGATAGCCCATCCCGGCGCCGCCGAATTCCTCGGGCACGGTGATGCCCAAGAGGCCCATCGCGCCCATCTCGGGCCAGAGGGCGTTCGGAAACGCATTCGTGCGGTCGACCTCGGCGGCCAGCGGCTTGACCCGGTCCTGCGCCCAGCGATGCACGGTGTCGCGCAGGGCGTTCACATCCTCGCCCAGATCGAATTTCATGGATGCGGTGAACATGATCCCTCCCCAAGGAAATGAACGCTCGTTCAATAAATACCGGCGCGCGGTCCCTGCGTCAAACCCCCCGTGCAAATGACGCAGCGGCGCAGCTTCAGAAAGCCACGCCGCTCCAGGTCTGGCAAGTCGGGACTCAGCGAAAGACCAGCAGCACCGACCCGGCCAGGAGCAGCGCCATCAGCCGCAGGAACACCTTCCACGCGCGCGGCGAGGACAACAGCGCGCTCAGAAGCGCGCCGGCCGAGGTCCAGAACAGGCAGACCGCCAGGTTCAGCGAGGAAAACGCCAGCCCCAGCCGCAGCGCCTCGATCCAGGGGGCAAAGCCGCCGGGATAGGCGGCGGCGGCGGCAAAGGCGATGGCCCAGACCTTCGGATTGATCCACTGGAACAGCACCGCGCCGACAAAGGGCAAGGG
>CALEZJ010000082.1 GCA_937927885.1 uncultured Paracoccaceae bacterium
TCGGGCCCGGCGGGGTAACCCGCCGGGTTCGGGCGATCTCGGCCGTAAGGCGACCATCATCACGCTCGGTCTCGCGCGCCCGAGACCGGGCATTCGTTCATGCCGCAGTATCCCGCGGCTCACTGTGTGATGGGAGCCTCTGGCTGAGAGCCTCGCCTCCGCTTCTCCATCCGGAGCCTCGGATTGTCGCAGGACAAGTCGGTCCGAAGAGGGGTGACGTTCGACCCTTGGCCAGTCTGGACAACGGAACCCCCTACGCCCTCGGCGCGAACAGGATGACGGCGGCACCGGCGAGGCAGATAGCGACGCCGGTCATGTCCCAAGTGTCCGGGCGTTGCTTCTCCACTGCCCAAAGCCAGACGAGCGACGCGGCAATGTACACGCCACCGTAGGCCGCATAAGCGCGCCCTGCGAAATCGGAGGGGGCCAGGGTCAGGAGCCAAGCGAAAACGGCGAGGCTGAGGAGGCCCGGGACCAACCAAAGCGGGCTCGCCCCTTGCCGCATCCAGGCCCAGACGGCAAAGCAGCCCGCAATCTCGGCCAAAGCGGCACCGATGTAGATGGCGAGTGGGCCCGGCGCTGTCATGACGGCACCTCGCTTTCCGGATGGCGGTGATCAGTTGCGCAAAGGGAATGGTCGCTCAAAACCTCGATCACCCGGCAATCGGCAATGCTCCCGCCCGCACATTGCACGACCATGCGTTCCAGTTCGGCCTTGAGGGCGGTCAGGCGCGCGAGCCGGCTTTCGACCTCGGCCAGTTGCGCCTTGGCGATGGCATCGGCGGCCGCGCAGGATTGGTCAGGTCTGTCGGACAGGCTGAGCAGGTCGCGGATCGCCTCCAGCGTGAAACCCAGATCGCGGGCGTGGCGGATGAAAGCCAGCCTTTCTCGCGCCTTGCGGCCGTAGAGCCGCTGGTTGCCCGCGCTGCGTTCCGCCTCGGGCAAGAGGCCGATCTGCTCATAGTAGCGGATCGTCGGAACCTTCACCCCTGCCGCCTCGCCCAGTTTTCCGATGGTCAGCATCAGATTCCCCTTGAAGCTATAGTTGCTAGAGACATTAGGTTCCTGATTCGATGAAAGCAACTGCCCGCACAGCGGCAGGAGGAATGACGATGTCGGAAGCTGCACGCGAAACGTCCTGCGACTGGACTGTGACGGGCATGGACTGCGGATCCTGCGCGACCAAAATCAAGGATGCGGTGGCTCGCCTGCCGGGGGTGAGCGGCGTCGAGGTCGGGATCATGACGGAACGCCTGCGGCTGACGCTGGATGAGGCACAAACCAGGCGGGACAAGATCGAAAAGACCGTCCGGGCGCTTGGCTATCAGATTGCGCCGCGCGCTGCCGGTGCGAAGAAGGATTTTGTGCTGCCCGGCGCCCATGACGGGCACGGCCATGACGATGCGGCACATGAGGGCCACGATCACGCCGGGCACGACCACGGCCCGAGGGCGGCGAGTGCAAAGCGCGACGACATCGGCCACGGCAGCCCCGGCCACGTTCATGACGACCCCGCCGACCGGGGCAAGCGCTGGTATCAGACGGCCAAGGGCAAGCTGGTCATCTTCACCGCGCTGTTGCTCGGTGCCGCCTGGATCATCGAATATCTTGCGCCCGAGATTGGCAAATGGGCCTTCGTCGCGGCCTGTCTGATCGGCGTGGCCCCGGTGGCACAGCGCGCCTTCGCCGCCTTGCGCATGGGTCAGCCCTTCACCATCGAAAGCCTGATGACCATCGCTGCCATCGGCGCGCTGTTCATCAATGCGGCCGAAGAGGCGGCGCTGGTCGTTTTCCTCTTCGCCGTGGGCGAAGTTTTGGAAGGCGTCGCGGCAGGCAAAGCGCGCGACGGGATCCGGGCACTGGCAAATCTTGTCCCGAAGACCGCGCAACTCGTCACCGGCGACACCACGCGCGAGGTGCCTGCCGCAAGCCTGAACGTCGGCCAGACCGTGCTGGTCCGCCCCGGCGACCGGATTCCGGCCGATGGCGAGATCATGGATGGCACCTCGGGCGTCGATGAAAGCCCTGTCACTGGCGAAAGCGTGCCCAAGACGCGCGGGCCGGGGGATGCGGTCTTCGCAGGCGCAATCAACACCGAGGCAGCGCTGCGGGTAAAAGTCACCAAGGGCGCGGAAGACAACACCATCGCCCGCATCATCCGTCTGGTCGAAGAGGCCGAGGAGGCCCGCGCGCCGACCGAGCGCTTCATCGACCGCTTCAGCCGCTGGTATATGCCCGCCATCGTTGCCGTGGCGGCGCTGGTGGCGCTGGTGCCGCCGCTGGCGTTCGACCAGCCTTGGGACACCTGGGTTTACCGCGGTCTTGCCCTACTGCTGATCGGTTGCCCTTGCGCGCTGGTCATTTCGGTCCCCGCTTCCATTGCCTCGGCTATGTCCACGGGCGCGCGGCGCGGCCTCTTGATGAAAGGCGGTGCCGTGATCGAGGCGGCGGCGAAGGTTGATGTCGTGACCTTCGACAAGACCGGGACGCTGACACATGGTCGTCCACAGGTGACGGACGTCGTGCCGTTCGGGGCCACCACCGAAGCCGAGCTTCTGGCCGTTGCGGCCGGGGTCGAGACGGGGTCGAGCCACCCGCTGGCCATCGCCATCCTGAACAAGGCAAAGGACGCAGGCGTGGCCGCGCTGTCGTCGCAGGATGCAAAGGCGTTGACGGGGAAAGGCGTGGTCGCGACGGTGGGTGGTGCGCCGGCATGGGTCGCCTCTCCGCGTTACGCGATGGAAAATGGTGGGCTTGAAGGCCTTGGTTTGCGACAGGCCACAATCTTCGAAGAGGATGGCAAGACCGCTGTTGCGGTGTTCCGCGAGAAGACCCCACTTGGGTTGATCGCCATGCGAGACGAGCCACGGGCGGACGCCAAGGATGCTGTGCGCCAGCTGACGGCCATGGGGGTGACCTCGGTGATCCTGACCGGGGATAACCCCCGCACAGCCTCCGCGATTGCCGGAAGCCTCGGCCTGAAGTTCGAGGCCGACATGCTACCCGAAGACAAGCTCGCCTATATCCGCGAGATCGGCTCCAAGGGCGGCGTCATGATGATTGGCGACGGTATCAACGATGCGCCGGCGCTGAAGCAGGCAAGCGTGGGCGTGGCGATGGGATCGGGCACCGATGTAGCTTTGGAAACCGCCGATGCGGCGATCCTGCGCGACCGTGTCACCGACATTCCGGCCACGATCCGTTTGTCCCGCGCGGCGATGGCCAATATCCGCCAAAACGTCACCATCGCTTTGGGGCTGAAGGCGGTGTTCCTGGTGACCTCGGTCCTCGGTCTTACTGGCCTCTGGATTGCAATTCTGGCCGACACCGGGGCGACCGTGCTGGTGACGCTGAATGCCCTGCGCTTGCTGCGGTTCAACCCGGAACGAGAGAGCTGAGCAGATGATCTCTGGATTTGGCTGGGCAGCATTGGCCCTTCTCTTCGGCTACCTGGCTCTGTTCTTTTGGGGCAGCGCGCTGGCCGCACAAGCGGCAGGGCGGCCTGTGTGGCTCTTCGCCCGCGCAACAGGTCGCGACCGACTGGCCGCCATGGGGTTCCGCGTGGCCTTTGCGCTCGCCTTCTTCGGGCCGCTTCTCTGGCTCGCCGTGCCTATCCTGCACAAGATCGATCCGCTTTGGACCGAGGGGCGCGCCCTCCTCCTTGGTCTGGTCGGGGTCTTTGTCGCAGGGCTCGGCGCGATGGTGGCCTTTGCCGCGCAGATGTCGATGGGATCCTCCTGGCGCGTCGGCGTGGTGGGCGGCGAAACCGGCGATCTGGTCTCCGGCGGGCTTTACCGGTTCAGCCGTAACCCGACCTTTGTCGGGCAAGCGGCGCTGCTGGCGGGTGTTGCCATGGCGGTTCCGGCAATCCCCACAGTCATGGCCTCGCTCCTGTTCCTCTGGTCTGCCAGCACGCAAGTCCGGTCCGAAGAGGCTGCCCTACGCGCGTCAATCGGGCCGGACTACGACCAATATATCGCATCGGTTCCCCGCTGGATCGGCATGAAGGGCAAGACTGTTCAATGACCAAGGCGATGCTGATTTCCCTGATCGCTGCCGCAGTGGTGGCAGACCAGTTGACCAAGGCAGCGGCACTGTCGCTGCTGTCGCAAGGGACGGCTGTCCCTGTCTTTCCGAGTTTCAACCTCTCCCTCGGGTTCAACACAGGCGCGAGCTTTGGCATGATGGGCGGGGTCATGGCGGGAAAGCCGCTTATCATGGCGGCGCTGACAGGGGCACTGACCCTTGCTTTCGCCGTCATGGCATTCCGTGCGCAACACGCATGGGAACGGGCAGGCTTTGCACTGGTCGTGGGCGGGGCGCTTGGCAACATCATCGACCGGCTGCGACAGGGTGCCGTGACTGATTTTCTCGATTTCTATTGGCGCGACTGGCACTGGCCCACGTTCAACGTTGCCGATATTGCGATCACATTGGGCGCGGTCCTGATCCTCGCCGCATCTCTTCCCGTTCGCCGCCGCAAGGAGCCGGTTCTTGACCAAAGCTGACGCTGAGACCCTATCGCGCGACGACCTTGCCTTGACTGCGGCCTTCCTGATTGCGCTGGCGGCCACACTTGGCGCGCTTTTCATCGGTGAAGTGCTGGGCCAGATGCCCTGCACGCTCTGCTGGTATCAGCGCATCGCCATGTTCCCCTTGGTGCCGATCCTTGGCTTGTCACTCTGGCGAGGCGACGGCATGGCGCGCGCCTATGGCTTGCCGTTGGCTTTCGCCGGGCTCGCACTTGCGGCATGGCATTCGGGCCTTTACGCAGGGATCCTGCCCGCGCCGATCGTGCCCTGCACCGAAAATGGCCCCTCCTGCACCGGTGAGGCGCAGATGATCCTTGGCCTGCCGATCCCCTATCTTTCCGCGGTCGCCTTTGCGGCGATCCTTGCCTGTCTCATCTTCCCAAAAGGAAACCGCCCATGAACCGCCGCACCCTTTTGATCGGAACCTCCGCATTCGGGCTCGCTGCCTTCGCGGGTGGCGCCTACGTGCTTAGCCAGCGCCGCGCCGCCGAGGCAGACGCGGCGGCCGCCGCAGCGCCTACGGCCGACCAGACGCTTCTGATCCGGGAGTATTCCCCCAGCTTTGGCCCCTCCGATGCGCCCGTCACACTGGTCGAGTTCTTCGATCCGTCCTGCGAGGCCTGCCGCGCCTATCACCCGGTGGTGCAAGAGATCCGGCGGCAGTTTCCGACGCAGGTCCGCGTCGTGCTGCGCTATACCGTCTTCCACGAAGGCTCGGACGAGGCCGTGCGCATCCTTGAGGCCGCGCGGATGCAGGACAAGTTCGAGCCGGTGCTGGACGCGCTGCTGGAACAACAACCGGGCTGGGCCGTGCATGGCGCGCCGCAGTTGGACGTGGCGTGGGAAATCGCCGGGGCCGCAGGGCTCGATCTCGAAAGGGCGGAAAGCGACAAATTGTTTCCGGGGATCACCGGCATCCTCAACCAGGACGCAGCCGATGTCGAAGCTTTGGCCATCCGCCAGACCCCGACCTTCTTTCTGAACGGCAGGCGGCTGGAAAACTTCAGTGCCGACAGCCTGATCGCCGATGTGCGCTTCGCGGTCGAGAATAGCTGACGGCCTTCAGGACCGACTGGCGAAGGCCGCGAAGAGCGCCAGCGTCCGTTCGCTGACGTGATGCTCAATGCCTTCAGCGTCACGCTCTGCCGTCTCGGGGTCAAGGCCAAGGCTGATCAGAAAGCGCAGTACGATCTCGTGCCGCCGCCGGCATTCCTTAGCCAACGCGCGTCCCGCGTCCGTCAGAAACACCGACCGATACTTTGCGCGGGTGATCAGCCCCTCGCGCGCCAGCCGGTCGAGGGTCTTGCTGACGGTCGGCACCTTCACGCCAAGGCGGGTGGCGATGTCCACCGGCCGCGCTTCGCCCTGTTCGTGGATCAGTTCGGCGATCAATTCGACATAGTCCTCGGCCAATTCATTGCGCCGTGCCTCGCGCACGCCCTGAAACGCCTCGGTGCGCGGGTCTGCCGGGCCGTCGTGCGGCGCAGTGCGGGTGTGAGGGTCGAACTCGGTCATCTGCAGAGTGTCGCATGGGATGGATTGACAAGTAAAGTCTCGGGGCAGATTGTTAGCACTGTCTAACTTTATGCGCCACGTCTTGTCGGGACCGTGACGAAACCCGGGAGCGCTATAGACCATGTCCATCCCAGCCTGGCGACAAGAGCGCGAAGCCCCCTCGCTTTCCGAGGTCTTCCGCACCATCGCGGTCGGCAATGGCGGCACCAGCCGCTTCCGTCGGTTCCTCGCCTTCATCGGCCCCGGCTATCTGGTGGCCGTGGGCTACATGGACCCCGGCAACTGGGCGACCTCGCTCGCCGGCGGGGCGGCCTTCGGCTACACGCTGCTGTTCGTAGCCCTTCTGTCGAACATCATGGCGATCCTCCTGCAATCGCTCTGCGCGCGGTTGGCGGTCGCCTCGGGTCGCGATCTGGCGCAGGCCTGCCGCGATGCCTTCCCGAAATGGATGTCGGTGCCCCTTTGGGTTTTCGCCGAGCTGGCCATCATCGCCACCGACCTGGCCGAGGTGATCGGCACCGCCATCGGCCTGAACCTGTTGTTCGGCATTCCTCTGGAGATCGGTATCTTCATCACCGCCGCAGACGTGTTCCTGATCCTGTGGCTGCAGAACAAGGGCTTTCGCTGGATCGAGGCGCTGATCATCTCGCTGATGGCGCTGATCGCGGCCTGTTTCGTCGTGCTGATCGCGCAGGCCGACCCGGTCTGGGGCGAGGTGATCGCCGGGTTCGCCCCAAGCAGCGAGATCGTCAGCAACCCGACGATGCTCTACCTCGCGCTTGGCATCATCGGGGCCACGGTCATGCCGCATAACCTCTATCTGCATTCGGGCATCGTGCAGACCCGCGCCTTTGGCATGGACCTGCCCGCCAAGCGCGAGGCGCTGCGGTTGGCGACCTGGGACAGCACCATTGCGCTGATGTTCGCGTTGACGATCAATGCCTCGATCCTGATCCTTGCCGCTGCCGCCTTCTACACCGTCGGCGAAAATGACGTGGCCGAGATCGACAAGGCGCACCTGTTGCTGGAGCCGCTGCTGGGGTCGTCACTGGCGCCGGTCCTGTTCGGGGTGGCGCTTTTGTGCGCAGGCCTGAACTCCACTGTCACAGCCACGATGGCCGGGCAGATCGTGATGGAAGGCTTCATTCGGCTGCGCATCGCCCCCTGGGCGCGGCGGCTGATCACCCGCGGCCTTGCCATCATCCCGGCGGTCTTCGTGATCCTGCTCTACGGCAGTGAGGGCGTGGGTGAGCTGCTGATCCTGAGCCAGGTGGTGCTGTCCTTCCAACTGCCCTTCGCCATCGTGCCTTTGGTCATGTTCACCGCCAGCCGCGCCAAGATGGGTGATCTCGTCGCCCCCCGCTGGCTGACGGGCCTCTGCTGGTTGATCGCCGCCGTCATCATCGTGCTGAACGTGAACCTGTTGTCGACCGTGCTTTTGGGCTTACCCTTCACCCTTCGGTGAGAGCACGAATTCGGGCTTGAACCTCAAGCGGCTGGAGGTTTTAGACAGAGAGCAATAAACAGGCAGGTTACGGATGCGGTTGACAAGGTTACAGAAAATCCTCTGGGCGGCGGCGGGACTGGCCACGCTGGCCTATGGGCTGCTTGTGCTGTTGCCAAACCGTGCGTCGGAGGCTGTCCCGCAAGCCGCCTTCCGACCGACCTTCACGCTGCCAGATGCCGAGGGTCGGGTGCGCACCCCTGCCGAGTTTGCGGGCCAGCATCTTCTGGTCTTCTTCGGCTTCACCAACTGCCCGGACGTCTGCCCGACGACGCTTTCCGAAGTGGCGCAGGTGATGGACGATCTGGGCGACGACGCTGCCCTTGTG
>CALEZJ010000083.1 GCA_937927885.1 uncultured Paracoccaceae bacterium
GCTGGGGGCGGCGCTGGGTCTGTGGTCGGTGGCCTATCTGTTGCTGATCCGTGTCTTCATGCCGCATATCCGCCTGCGGTCGGGCGCGCGGGCCGGGGCGCGGGCGATGGTGACCGGGCAGGTGGTGGACACGATCACCAACATCCGCACCGTCAAGCTGTTCGCCCATGCGCAGTTCGAGGACGGCAACGCGCTGGAGGCGATGCGCGGGTTTCGCGAGCGGGTGCTGGCCTATGGACGCGTCTCGGCGGCCTTTCGCTTTGCGCTGATGCTGATTGCCGGCGTGCTGCCGGTGGTGCTGGTCGGCGGCACGTTGTGGCTGTGGTCGCAGGGCGGGGCCTCGACCGGGCAGATCGTGGCGGCGGGGACAGTCGCGATCCGGCTGGCGCAGATGACCGGCTGGGTCAGTTTCACCCTGATGGCGATCTATGCCAATATCGGCGAGGTCGAGGACGGCATGCGGACACTGACCGCGCCGCATGCCCTGACCGATGCGCCGGGCGCCGCCATCCTGCCGGCTGCGCGGGGCGAGGTGGTGTTCGACGATGTCAGCTTTGCCTATGGACGGCGCTCGGGCGGGATTGGCGGGGTGTCGCTGACCATCCGGCCCGGGGAGCGGATCGGCATTGTCGGTGCCTCGGGGGCCGGCAAGACGACGCTGGTCGCCCTGCTCTTGCGGCTCTATGATTGCGAAAGCGGTGCCGTGCGCATTGACGGGCATGACGTGCGCTCGGTCACGCAGGAAAGCCTGCGGCGCCAGATCGGCATGGTCACGCAGGACACCGCGATGTTCAACCGGTCGGCGCGCGACAACATCCGCTATGGCCGCCCCGACGCGACCGAGGATCAGATCATTGCCGCCGCTCGGGCGGCAGAGGCGCATGAGTTCATCCTGGGCTTGCGCGACAATGCGGGGCGCAAGGGATATGACGCGCAATTGGGCGAACGTGGCGTTCGCCTGTCGGGCGGGCAGCGGCAGCGCATCGCGCTGGCGCGGGCGTTTCTGAAGGACGCGCCGATCCTGGTGCTGGACGAGGCCACCTCGGCGCTGGACAGCGAGGTCGAGGCCCAGATCCAGGAGGCGCTGGCGCAGGTGATGGCGGGCAAGACGGTTCTGGCGATCGCCCACCGGCTGTCGACCATCGCGCGGATGGACCGGATCATCGTGCTTGACGCCGGGCGCATCGTCGAGGAAGGCACGCATGAGGCGCTGTTGGCGCTGGGCGGGCGGTATGCGCGATTCTGGCAACGCCAGTCGGGCGGATTTCTGGGCGTGGATGAGGTGGCATGAGCGATCTGGGCACTGTCTCGGGGGTCGAACTGGGCAGGTCCCTGCGCGGCGTGGGGGTGAACCTGCTGTGCCGTGACGTCCCGCGCATGGCCGCGTTTCTGGGCGGCTGTCTGGGGCTGACGCTGCACCGGGTCGAGGCCGATTTCGCGCTGGCCGGGCATGGCGAAGCCCTGATCCAGCTGCATTCGGACGCGGCCTTTGGCGGGCATCCCCTGATGGCACTGTTGCCGGACAATCCGCCGCGCGGCGCCGGGGTGCAGGTGTATCTGTTCGGGGTCGATCCGGACACGGCCTGCGCGCGGGCCGAGGCGGCGGGGGGGCAGGTTATCGAGCCCCCGACCGACAAGCCGCACGGCCTGCGCGAGGCGACGATCCTCGCGCCTGAGGGGCAGGCGTTTTCCCCCGCCGTGGTGCGCCGCTGATGCGGGTCGAACGGTTGACCCTGAAGGGCGAGGGCGTGTCGCAGGGTCTGGTCATCGAGCGCGTCCTGCCCGGAGAAGAGGTCGAGGGCATCGCCGTCGACGGGCGGATTGCGCAACCGAGGGTCCTGACGCCCTCGGTCCAGCGCGTTGCGGCCCCCTGTCGCCATTACCGGGCCTGCGGCGGATGTGCCCTGATGCATGGCTCGGACGAATTCGTGGCCGGATGGAAACAGGAGGTGGTGCGCCTAGCGCTCGCCGGGCAGGGGGTGGAGGCGCCGTTTCGCCCGATCCTGACCTCGCCTCCGGCCTCGCGCAGGCGGGCCACGCTGGCCGGCCGCCGGTTGAAATCCGGGGCGCTGGTGGGGTTTCATGGTCGTGCCTCCGGGACGGTGACCGAAATCGACGGGTGCCATCTGCTCGATCCGGCGCTGATGGCGGCCCTTCCCGCGATGGAGGCGCTGGTCGAGGCCGGTGCCGCCCGCAAGGGTGAGGTGCGTCTGACGGCGACAGCCTTCGATGAAGGGGTCGAGGTCTCGGTCGAGGGCGGCAAGGTGCTGGACGCCGACCTTCGTGCCCGGCTGCCGCCGCTGGCGCTGCGCCATGCGATCGTCCGCCTGTCCTGGAACGGCGAGGTGCTGCTCCAGCAAGTCCCTCCCACGTTGGGCATCGGTCGCGCGCGGGTCTCACCGCCGCCGGGTGTCTTTCTGCAGGCCACACCCCAGGGCGAAGCCGCGCTGATCGCAGCCGTGCGCGAGGCGCTGGGCCCCGCGCGCAAGGTCGCGGACCTGTTCGCCGGCTGCGGCACCTTTGCCTTGCCCCTGGCCGAGACGGCCGAGGTCCATGCCGTCGAGGGAAATGGCGCCCTGCTGACCGCCCTCGACCTTGCCTGGCGCGGCGCAGGCGGGTTGAAGCGCGTGACGACCGAGGTGCGGGACCTGTTTCGTCGACCCTTGCTGCCGGACGAGTTGGCGCGTTTTGACGCTGTCGTCATCGACCCCCCGCGCGCCGGGGCCGAGGCACAGATCGCCGAGCTTGCCCGCGCCCAGGTCTCCCGGATCGCCCATGTCAGTTGCAACCCGCTGACCTTTGCGCGCGACGCCCGAAGCCTGGTGACTGCCGGGTACCGGCTGGACTGGGTGCAGGTCATCGACCAGTTTCGCTGGTCGTCGCATGTAGAACTTGCGGCCCGCTTCGTGCGTGCATAGATCGTGCGCGACATCAGGACCTTGCCATGACATTTCGCGCCCGCATCGACCGCCTTATCGACACCCGCCTGTTCACCAACACCATCCTTGCAGTGATCCTGTTCAATGCCGTGCTGCTGGGGCTCGAGACGTCGAGCAGCGCGATGCAGGCTGCGGGGTCGCTGATCCATGCGCTGGACATGGCCTGCCTGGGGATCTTCGTTGCCGAACTGGTGCTGAAGCTCTTCGCGCGGCGACTGGCCTTCTTCCGCTCGGGCTGGAACATCTTCGATTTCCTGATCGTGTCGATCTCGCTCGTTCCGGCGGCGCAGGGCTTCAGCGTGCTGCGGGCGCTGCGGATCCTGCGGCTGTTGCGGGTGATTTCGGTCGCGCCGACACTGCGCCGGGTGGTCGAGGGGTTCGTTCGCGCGCTGCCGGGAATGGGATCGGTGTTCGTGCTGATGGGAATGCTGTTCTATATCGGTGCGGTGATGGCCACCAAGCTGTTTGGCGCGGCCTTTCCGGAATGGTTCGGCGACCTCGGCAATTCGGCCTACACGCTGTTTCAGGTGATGACGCTGGAAAGCTGGTCGATGGGGATTGTCCGGCCGGTCATGGAAGTTTTCCCTTATGCCTGGCTGTTCTTCGTCCCTTTCATCATGGTGACCACCTTTGCCGTGGTGAACCTGCTGGTCGGTCTGATCGTGAATTCGATGCAATCGGCGCATAACGAAGAGAGCGATGCACGCACCAGCGACTATCGTGACGAGGTGCTGGCGCGGCTGAAGGCGATCGAGGAGCGCCTGCAATCGCAAAAGGACCAGGGTCTGGCCGAGCAGGTCAGCCATATTCGAACAGGGCACAACTGATGTCGTCGGGGAATTCCTCGGTTCCGTGCCAGCGGGCGAGTTCCCACATCATCGCATCGAGCAGGGTCTGACCGCGCAGCGGCGCCAACCGGGTCAGGATCAGCGCCAGCCCGTCCTGCCCCAGTTCCACACCGTCGGGATTGGGGCATTCGGTGATCCCGTCCGACACCAGAATCAACCGCTCGCCCGGCTGAAGGCAGGTGTCAAAGCTTTCATAGGTCGCGCCGTCGAGCAGGCCGATCGGCAGGCCGCCCACACCCAGAACCGTCACCGTGCCATCGGTGTGTTGAACCATCGGATGCGGATGGCCCGCCTGCACCAGCGAGACCCGTCCGTTGGTGCGGTCGATCACCGCATAGGCCAGGGTGACATAGCGCTCGGTCTGGATCTCGGACAGCATGAGGCGGTTCATCGCGCAGGCGACCTGATCCGGGGGGCGCGGCGTCGGCCCGGCCAAGCCACGGCTGATGGCGATGTTGTGGTCCGGCGAGGCGCCCGACAGCAATCCCGAAAGGCGAGCCGTGAGCAGGGCCGAAGTGACGCCATGGCCCGACACATCAAAGGCATAGAGGCCGAAGACCCCGGATGTGATCTCGAAGAACCCGGCCATGTCCCCCCCGACCGGCCCCGAAGGACGCAAGAGCAGGCTGATCGCGCCTTCGGCAAAGGTATGGGACCGTTCGCGCAAGAGGGACAATTGAAGGTTGCGCGCCTCGATCAGGTCGCGGTCGAGCGTCTCGTAGACCGCCTGCAGCTTTGCCAGGGTGTCGGTGAGCAGCAGATTGTTGCCCCTGAGCGTGCGTTCCATCGCGATGACGCGTTCGCCGGCCCGGATCCTGGCCCGCAATTCACCCGGGTCGACAGGTTTGGCGAGGAAATCATCGGCCCCCACGTCCAACCCCTCGGTCACCGCGGACTTGTCGGTTTTCGAGGTCAGCAGGATGAAATACACATAGCGGTCCGAGGGACGCGCGCGCAGCGCGCGGCAGAATTCGATGCCGGTCATCCCCGGCATCATCCAGTCGGACAGGACCAGATCGATGTCCTCCCGGGCGCACAGGGCCAGTGCCTGGTCCCCCGATTCGGCGTGGAGCACGGTGAAATCGTGTCCGCGCAATCCGCTGGCGATCAGCATGCGCTGGGCGCGCGAATCGTCCACGATCAACACCTTGCTGATCGACGGAAGGGGCATGCGCGGCGCATGCTGCCGCGAATCGGTCTGGAGGGATACGGACACGGGACACCTGTCAAGCTTTCCCCTGTCTTGCCGCCTGAGCCTTAACAACTGCTGAAACACCGAATTGTTCCACAGCATTTTTTTGCATTAACGTCTCGGTAGCGGGTTCTGTGCCAATATGCGCAGGGCGAGAGGAGCGGGATCATGATCGACTGGGCTCAGGTCAACGAATTGCGCGTCGAGATGGGCGAGGCCTTTGACGAACTCGTCGATGCCTTCCTGCAGGAAACCGATGAGGGGATGGGGCGGCTCGATCCGGGGGATGCGCTGCCGGATCAGGCTGCGGCCCTGCATTTCCTGAAGGGGTCGGCGCTGAATCTGGGGTTTCACAGCTTTGCCCGGCTGTGCGCCGAGGGCGAGGATGCCGCGAATCGCGGCCAGTCGCCAGCCTTTGACCCGGATGCGCTGCACGATTGCTATGTGC
>CALEZJ010000084.1 GCA_937927885.1 uncultured Paracoccaceae bacterium
TGTCGGTGCCGCGCGCGCGCTGATGCGGGGGGGCGAGGCGGTGGGGCGCAAGCTCGACTTCCTGATGCAGGAGTTCAACCGCGAGGCCAACACCCTGTGTTCAAAGGCACAAAGCGCCGAGCTCACGCGGATCGGGCTTGACCTAAAGACCGTCATCGACCAGATGCGCGAGCAGGTGCAGAATCTGGAGTAGCGCATGAACCGGCGCGGGTTGCTGATCATCCTGTCCTCGCCCTCGGGCGCGGGAAAGTCGACGCTGGCCCGCCGCCTGATGGCCTGGGACCCGACGCTGAAATTCAGCGTCAGCGCCACCACCCGCGCGCCGCGCCCTGGCGAGACGGACGGGGTGGAATACTATTTCAAGACCCGCGCCGAATTCGAGGCGATGGTGGCGGCGGGCGAGATGCTGGAACATGCCGAGGTTTTCGGCAATCTTTACGGCACGCCCAAGTCCCCCGTCGAGGCGGCGATGGCCGAAGGGCGCGACACGCTGTTCGACATCGACTGGCAGGGCGGCCAGCAGGTGCGCCGCTCGGCACTGGCAAAGGATGTGGTCTCGGTCTTCATCCTGCCGCCCTCGATCGCCGATCTGGAATCGCGCCTCAGGGGCCGCGCGCAGGACAGTGACGAGGTGATCGCGGGCCGCATGGCGAAATCGCGCGACGAGATCAGCCATTGGGCGGAGTACGATTATGTGCTGGTCAACCGCGACATCGACACCGCCGAGGTCGAATTGCGCACGATCCTGCTGGCCGAGCGCGCCCGCGCCGATCGCCAGCCGGGCCTGACCGAGTTTGTCCGCAGCCTGAACCGCGAATTCGATGCCCGGCAAGGAGCCACGCAATGATCTATGCTCTCGGCGAGTTGACGCCCGACCTGCATCCCGACACCTGGGTGGCGCCCGATGCGAATGTGATCGGCCGGGTGCGGCTGGCGGCCGGTGCCTCGGTCTGGTTCACCGCAACCTTGCGGGGCGACAACGAATGGATCGAGGTCGGCACGGGAACGAACGTGCAGGAAGGGTCCACGCTGCACACCGATATCGGCTATCCGCTGACGATCGGGCGCGACTGCACCATTGGGCACAACGTGATCCTGCACGGCTGCACGATTGGCGACGAGACGCTGATCGGCATGGGGGCGGTGGTGCTGAATGGCGCCCGGATCGGCAGGAATTGCCTGATCGGTGCGGGGGCATTGATCACCGAGGGCAAGGAGATCCCCGACGGCTCGCTGGTGATGGGATCGCCGGGCAAGGTGGTGCGGGCACTGGACGAGGCGGCGATGGACCGGCTGAGAGCCTCGGCGCGGAACTATCAGGAGAACATGCGCCGGTACCGGCAGGGATTGCGCGCGCTATAGGCCGGGCAGGGGGGCGGTCTGCCCCCCCTCGCGCTGGTGCGCTCAGGTCAGGAAGGGCTTCGCGCGCATGCTGTCGGGGATCGGGGCGCCGATCCGGTGCAGGATGGTCGGCGCAAGCTGGAGCTGGTCGAGGAGCGTGTCCTTTGGCGGGCCCTCGGCAGGGCCGAAGTAGTAAAGCGCCACATCCTGCTGGTCGGATCCCGTGCCGCCATGATGGCCGCGCAGGGACTGACCGTGATCCGCGGTGACGATCACCTCATAGCCCATCTCCCGCCAGACCGGCAGGAATCTGGCCAGCATGGCATCGAGAAGCGCGCAGGCGTGGTCCATCTCGCCGCAGTCATGGCCAAACCGGTGGCCGATACTGTCCAGCGTGCAGGTGTGCAGGATGCCGTAGGTCAGGCCGAACCGTTGGCACAGCGAGGTCAGCGTGGCGAAGAGATCGATGTCGGCGGGGGTCGCCTGGTTCACATGGTCATAGCCCGACATGGTGTGAAAGCGGCCATGGTTGATGCTTGGGCTCTCGGGCTCGTCGTATTCGATGTCGCGCACCAGATCGAAGGGCGCGCGGTTGAAGAACTCGGACCACCAGGAATGGGTGACGGCGCCGGTGACACCCCCTGCAAGACGGGTTTGTGAAAAGATATCAGGGTGTTGGACGCGAAAGATGTGACCGTTTGTCAAGACGCCGTGCTGCTGTGGTGTCTGGCCGGAATGGATCGAGGCATAGCAGGGCCCCGACATCGACGGCAGCACCGACCGCATGGTCCAGATCCGGGCCTCGCCCGACTGGACCCAGCCTTCGAGACAGCCGAAATACCGCCGCCAGTTGGCGAGCGGCACGCCGTCGAGGATGATGAGGAGCAGTTTGCGCGTCATGGGGCACCCGTTGGCAATCACGACCCGACCCTAGCCTGCCGCGCGGGCCGTCGCAATCGGGGGGAGCGGGTCGCAATCAGGCGCGCCGCCAGGTGGCGCCCCTGCGAGGATCGGCGGATAACATCTTGAAAGGCAGGGCCATGCACTCTCCGAACATCCTGATCCTGATGGTCGACCAATTGACCGGGACCTTGTTTCAGGATGGACCGGCCGAGTTCCTGAAGGTGCCAAATCTGCGTCGGCTGGCGGAAAGGTCGGCCCGATTCTCGCGCGCCTACTGCCCAAGCCCGCTGTGTTCGCCGTCGCGGGCCAGCACCATGTCGGGCCAGTTGCCGCGCCGCACCGGGGTCTATGACAATGCCGCCGAGTTCGCCGCCTCGATCCCCTGTTACGCGCATCATCTTCGTCGCGCGGGCTATCAGACCTGCCTAAGCGGCAAGATGCATTTCGTCGGGCCGGATCAGTTGCATGGTTTTGAGGAACGCCTGACCACAGCCATCTATCCCGCCGATTTCGGCTGGACGCCCGACTACCGCAAACCCGGTGAGCGGATCGACTGGTGGTATCACAATCTGGGATCGGTCACTGGGGCAGGGGTGGCCGAAATCACCAACCAGATGGAATACGACGACGATGTGGCGCATCTGACCTGCCAGAAGCTCTATGATCTTGCGCGGGGTGCCGATCCGCGCCCCTGGGCGCTGACCGTCAGTTTCACCCACCCGCACGATCCCTTTGTTGCGCGGCGCAAGTACTGGGACCTCTATGAGGATTGCCCCGAGGTCGAGCCGCCCGAGGCAATCGCCTATGCGGATCAGGACCCGCACAGCCAGCGGATCATGGACAGTTGCGACTGGCGCGGAATGACCCCGACACAAGATCAAATACGCCGTGCAAGGCGCGGATATTATGCGAATATTTCCTATATCGACGACAAGATCGGCGAGATTCTGGCCGTATTGGAGAGCACCCGCCAAGACGCAGTGATCGTGTTCCTGTCGGACCACGGCGAAATGCTGGGCGAGCGCGGGCTCTGGTTCAAGATGAACTTCTTCGAGCCTTCCGCGCGCATACCGCTGATGATCTCGGGCCCCGGCATGGCCGTCGGACGGATAGACGCGCCGGTTTCGGCGCTGGATCTGGTACCGACACTCTGTGATCTGGCCGGAATTGCGCGCGAGGACTGGCTGCCCTGGAGCGACGGGGAAACCCTGCTGCCGCTGATCGCCGGGACCGGAGGGCGCGGGCCGGTTCC
>CALEZJ010000085.1 GCA_937927885.1 uncultured Paracoccaceae bacterium
CGAGCCGACCGCCTTGGCCACACAGACCGCCAGAACCCAGCTTGCGGTCTGCGCCGGGCTCGCCCCCACCGCCGCCGCCGCTGCCAGCACCAGCGCGATGGTCGACCCGTATCCGACCAGCGCTGCGACAAAGGCCGCCGAAATCACCGAAACCCGCATTCTGCTGCCCCTGTTTTGCGCGGCACCCTGCCCCTGCTGACACAAAGACTCAAGACCCCTCACTTTGCCTCAAATACGCAAAAAACCTTGGTGCAGCCCAAAGGTTGCAAGGTGAGTTTTAGAAGCAGGATGAAAGGGCGCGCGGATCGCCTTTACCAAAAGCTTTGCGGGTCGATGTCGATGGCCAGCCTTGTGTCACCGGGCAGGGTCAGCGGCGCGGTCCAGGCCCGGATCGCGCCTTGCAGCGGGGCGCCGCGGGGCGCCTTGACCAACAGGCGCAGTCGGTGCCGCCCCCGGATGCGCGCGATCGGCGCCGGGGCGGGGCCAAAGACCTGCGCCCCGATCCGCTCCAGCGGGGCGGTATGACGGGCCAGCGCATTCGCGGCCTCGAAGGCCTGTTCCAGCCGCGTTGACGACAGGATGATCCCCGCAAGGCGCCCGTAAGGCGGCATGCCCAAAGCCTGCCGTTCGGCGGCCTCGGCGCGCCAGAAGCCTTCATCATCGCCCGACAGGATCGCCTTGATCACCGGATGATCGGGCTGGTGCGTCTGCAACAGCGCCAACCCCGGCTTTTCATGCCGCCCCGCCCGCCCCGCCACCTGCCGGATCAGCTGGAAGGTGCGCTCGGCCGCGCGCAGATCGCCGCCGTGCAGCCCCAGATCGGCGTCGATCACGCCAACCAGCGTCAGATGCGGGAAATTGTGCCCCTTGGCCACCAGTTGCGTGCCCAGGATGATGTCGGCGCCCCCTTCGGCAATCGACGCGATCTGTTCCTTCAGCGCGCGGGCGGACTGGAACAGGTCCGACGACAGCACCGCCACCCGCGCCTCGGGCCAGAGGGCACGGACCTCTTCCTCCAGCCGCTCGACGCCGGGGCCGATGGGATGCATCGCGCCCTCGGTGTGGCATTCGGGGCAGGCGGTGGGCACCGGCGCCGTCGCGCCGCACTGGTGGCACATCAGCCGGTTCAGGAACCGGTGTTCCACCATTCGCGCGTCGCAGTGTTCGCACTGGATCTGGTGGCCGCAGGCGCGGCAGGTGGTGACCGGGGCATAACCGCGCCGGTTGAGGAACAACAGCGATTGCTCGCCCGCCTGAAGGCGCGCCGTGACCTCGGCCTGAAGGGTGGCGCAGATCCAGCGTCCGTGCGCAACCTTTTCGGCGCGCAGGTCGAGCGCGCGCATCTCGGGCAGGTCGGCCACGCCAAATCGCGCGGTCAGATCGAGCCGACGGTACTTGCCGGATTCGGCGTTGGCCCAGGTTTCCAAAGACGGCGTGGCCGAGGCCAGAACCACCTGCGCCCCGGCCAGCGAGGCGCGCAGAACCGCCATGTCGCGCGCGTTGTAAAGGACGCCATCCTCTTGCTTATACGAGGAATCGTGTTCCTCATCCACCACGATCAGCCCCAGATCGCGGTAAGGCAGGAACAGGGCCGAGCGCGCGCCGACCACCAGCCCCACCCGCCCCTCGGCCGCCATGCGCCACAGGCGGCGGCGTTCGGTCATCGTGACCCCGGAATGCCATTCCCCGGGCCGCGCGCCAAAGCGCGCCTGCACGCGCTCCAGAAACCCCTCGGTCAGGCCGATTTCAGGGAGCAGCACCAGCGCCTGCCGCCCCCGCCGCAGGCAGTCCGCCACCGCCTCCAGATAGACCTCGGTCTTGCCCGAGCCCGTCACCCCTTTCAGCAGCGTGACGCCAAATCCCCCGCCACCGGCGCACAGGGCCTCGGCGGCGGCGGCCTGATCGGCGTTCAGCGCCTTGCCCGACCGGGCGAAATCCAGCACCGGATAGGGCTGGTCCTTTGGCGCCTCGCCCTCGATCAGCCCGCCCTGCGCGGCCAAAGTATGCACGACCGAGGGCGTCACCCCGGCGGCGCGGGTGATCTCGCCGATGGTCAGCGCGGCACCCCCATACCCCTCGAACACCGCCTGCACGCGCTGGCGCGCCTCGGTCATGCGCGCGGGCATCTCGCCCAGCCGATAGACGCGCATCAGGGCGGGGCCCGTGAACAGCCCCGGTGCGCGGGTGGCCAGAAACAGCATCAGGGACAGCGGGGTCAGCGTGTAATCCCCGGCCCGCATCAGGAAGGCGCGCAATTCGTCGCGCATCGGGGGCACGTCCAGCACCCGCGTCACCTCGCGCAACCGGGACAGCGGCAGATCCCCGGTCGCAGGCCCCCAGACGCAGCCCAGCACCTTGCGCGGACCCAAAGGCACTTCGACGAACTGGCCGGTCAGCGCGCCACCCTCGGGCGCGCGGTAGTCCAGAAGCCGGTCCAGCGGTTGCGTCGTCAGCACCGCCACGGGCTGGCCGGGGGCAAAGGACTGGACGGGCGGCACATCCACGGGGCAAAAGACCTTTCAGCCAGGGGTTCGATAGGGTATGACGCGCACGAACCCCCTTCGCAACCAAGAGAGAGCGATGAAATTCTTTGTCGATACCGCCGATGTGGCGGCGATCCGCGAACTGCACGCGCTGGGAATGGTCGATGGCGTGACCACCAATCCCTCGATTATCCTGAAATCGGGCCGCGACATTCTGGACGTCACCCGCGAGATCTGCTCGATCGTCGAGGGGCCGGTGTCGGCCGAGGTCGTGGCGCTGCATGCCGATGCGATGATCGCCGAAGGCCGCCATCTGGCGGACATCGCCCCCAATATCGCCGTGAAGCTGCCCCTGACCTGGGACGGGCTCAAGGCCTGCAAGGTGCTCTCGGACGAGGGCAAGATGGTCAACGTCACGCTGTGCTTCAGCGCCAACCAGGCGCTGCTGGCGGCGAAGGCCGGCGCGACCTTCATCAGCCCCTTCATCGGGCGGCTCGATGACATCAACCTTGATGGCCTTGACCTGATCGGCGACATCCGCACGATCTATGACAATTACGGCTTTGCGACGCAGATCCTTGCGGCCTCGATCCGCACGGTGAACCATGTGACGCAGGCGGCGCTGGTGGGCGCAGACGTGATGACCGCCCCGCCCGAGGTGATCCGCAAACTGGCCAGCCACCCGCTGACCGATGCGGGGCTGGCGCAATTCATGAAGGACTGGGAAAAAACCGGGCAGAAAATTCTCTGATCTGGTATAACATTGCCTCAGGACCACAAGATCGGGGATACCATGGCGGCCAGTGGAATGGTGCAGGGCACCGGTTTGCACGACGACTGGCGCCGTCAGGTGCTGGCCGATCCCGGGCTGGTGCTGGACGATCCCGAAGTGATGCGCGCCCTCGTGCTGACGGCCGAGCGGGCGATGGGCGGCAATGTCGTCGATCTGCGCGCCATGGCGATGGAGCGGCTGGAGCATCGGCTTCAGCGGCTCGAGGAAACCCATCGCGCGGTGATCGCAGCCGCCTATGAAAACCTGTCCTCGACCCACCAGTTGCATCGGGCGCTGCTGAAGCTGCTCAATGCCGCCCGATTCGAGGATTTCGTGCTGGATCTGGGCGGCGAGGTGGCCGGCATCCTGCGGGTCGAGGCGATCCGGCTGGGGCTGGAAAGCCCCGAAGGCCCGCCGGCCAGTCTGGGCGCTCTGGAAAGCGTGCTCAGGGTGAAACCGCCGGGCTATGTCGAAAGCTACATGAACGCAGGTCGGGCCACCCCCGCGCGCCCCATCGTGTTGCGCCAGGGCCTGCCGCCCGCTGGGGGCCCCTACGGCGATCGGTCGGGCGATGTGCGCTCCGAGGCGCTGATGCGGCTCGATCTGGGACCCGGTCGGCTGCCGGGGCTGCTGGCCATGGGGTCCGAGGACCCGCATCGCTTCAAGCCCGGCCAGGGAACCGACCTGATCGCCTTTTTCACCGGAGCCTTCGAGCGCATCCTGCAACGCTGGCTGTCATGAGTGCGGATCCCGGCGCGATCAGCCCGGCGCTGCGCGAGGCGCTGGCGCTGTGGCTGGGGCATCTGCGCGCGCTCAGGGGGGCGTCGAAACACACGATCGATGCCTACGGCGCCGATGTGGCCGGGTTTCTGGACTTCCTTGCCCGTCATCACGGCGGGGCGGCGGGCATCGCGCAACTGCGCGCCGTCGAGACCCGCGACCTGCGCGCCTGGATGGCGCATGAACGCGGGCGCGATCTGGGCGCGCGCAGCCTTGCCCGCGCGCTCTCGGCGCTCAAGGGGTTCGCCCGCTGGCTGGCCGACCGCGAGGAGGGCTTTGACGCCACCGTGATCCTGTC
>CALEZJ010000086.1 GCA_937927885.1 uncultured Paracoccaceae bacterium
ACCTCGCCCTGCTCGGTGGGAAAGCGCACCCGCAGATTGTCTACGCGCAGCAGGGTCATTTGCTTTTGCCTTTCGGGTCAAGAACGTCACGCAGCCCGTCACCAAAAAGGCAGAACCCCAGTGACACGATCACGATGGCAAAGCCCGGCATGGTGGCGACCCACCATTGATCGAGGATGAACGCCCTCCCGCGCGAGATCATGGCGCCCCATTCCGGCAGGGGCGGCTGCGCGCCAAGGCCCAGAAAGCCCAGCCCCGCCATATCGAGTGTCACGCGCACGATGGTTGACGACAGGCACAGCGGGATCACATGGCGGGTGATGATGCGCGTATGGCTGGCTCCCTGCATCTGCACCGCGGCAATGAATTCTGCATTGCGGAAGGTCAGCGTTTCGGCGCGCGCGATTCGGGCATAGACCGGCCAGGCGGTGATGGCGATGGCGATGACCGCGTTTTCGATCCCGGGTCCCAGCGCCGCGACAAAGGCCAGCGCCAGAATCAGCCGAGGCATCGACAGGAAGATGTCGGTCAGCCCCATCAGGATGCGGTCGATCCAACCGCCGAAATAGCCTGAGACGGCACCGATCAACAGACCCAGAGGCGCAGAGATGATCGCCACCAGCACGACGATGAAGAGCGTGATGCGCGCGCCGAAGATGACCCGGCTGAGGATGTCGCGGCCCAGTTCGTCGGTGCCCATCCAGTGCGCTGAAGAAGGCGGACGCAGACGGTTCTGCAGATTGCCGTCGAGTGGTGAATACGGTGCCAGCCAGGGCGCAAGCGCCGCGACCACCAACAGGGACAAGATGATCGCGAGGCCGAACATCGCCAAAGGGTTGCGCATCAGCGCGCGCGCCAGCCGATAGGCCTGCCCCAGCCGGGCCTGCATGCGGGTCTCGGGGTCGTCGCTGAGGAGCCAGTCGCGAGAGGGAAGGGACAGGATCATGTGCGCGCCCTCGGGTCCATGACACGGTAAAGCAGGTCAGACCCGCGGTTGATGGCGACAAACACCGCGCCGATGACAAGCGTTGCGCCAAGCACTGCGTTCATGTCAGCGTTCAACAGGGCGGTGGTCAGATAATTGCCGATACCGGGCCAGGAAAAGACGGTCTCGATCATCACAGATCCCTCCAGCAGTCCCGCGTAGCTGAGCCCGATCACCGTGATCAGTTGTACGCGGATCGGCCGGAAGGCATGGCGCCAGATGATCACCCGCTCGGGCACGCCCTTGACGCGGGCGGTTGTGATGAATTCCTGGCCCAGTTGTTCCAGCATGAAACTGCGGGTCATGCGCGCGATGTAGGCCAGCGCGAAGAATCCGAGGATGGTGGCAGGCAGCACCACATGAGAAAAGGCCGAGCGAAAGGCGCGCATGTCGCCCGCGATCAGGCTGTCGATCAGCAAAAGACCCGTCTGGGTCGGCACTGTGCCGTCGAGGAAGATCCCTATTCGCCCCGGACCGCCGACCCAGCGAAGCTTGGCGTAAAAGATCACCAGCCCCACCAGCCCCAGCCAGAAGGCGGGGATCGCATACCCCGCCAACGCCAGAACCCGGATGATCTGGTCGATCCAGGTGCCCTGCCGCGCCGCCGCGATGACCCCCATCGGCACACCGATCACCACGCCGATGATGATGCCCAGCGTCGCCATTTCCAGCGTGGCGGGAAAGACCCGCGCCAGATCCTGCGCAACAGGCCGACCGGTGCTGACCGACATGCCCAGATCCCCCCGGATCACGTCGCCAACGTAGCGCGCGAACTGAACTGCCCAGGGGTCATCGATCCCCATGGCCAGGCGTGCGGCCTCGTAAGTCTCGCGGCTGGCGCGGTCGCCGACCACCGCCAGCACCGGGTCAATGGGCACCACGCGGCCGATGGTGAATGTGATCGCCAGCAGCCCCAGAAACGTCAGGGCGATGGTGAGGACGATCCAGGCCAGCGGCATGGCGCGCGAGGCAAGGGGGGCGATCAGGCGTCTGGCCTCGGCCATGCAGGGCTCCTTGGCAGGTGACGGGACTTGGATCGCTCTAGCAAATTATCTTTGACTGATCAAAAAATTTTTACTAGCGTCAAAATCGGGAACTGTAATGGCCCTGCGAAAGGATTCCATGTCTGCTCCGCTGAGACAATCCGAAACCCCCGCACAAACACCGCAGTTTGGCGGGCGCATCCGCGAAGCTCGTCAGAAAGCCGGGATGACGTTGCAGGCTCTGGCCGATGCAGCCGGTATCTCGGTCGGTTTCCTCAGCCAGGTCGAGCGCAACAAGGCCACGCCGTCGCTGGGCACGCTGGCCGCGCTGGCTGCCGCCCTGGGGATCGAGATGAACTGGTTCATTGCAACACCCCAGCCTGCCAATGCCGTAACCCGCGACGGCGAAAGGGTGCGTTTTTCCATTGCAGACAGTTCGCTTGGCTACGAACGGCTGGATACCCGCCTGCCGGGCGGCACGCTTTCTTCTCTGATCATTCATCTGCCCGAAGGTTATGCCTCGGAGGTCACCAGCCATAGCGGCGAGGAACTGATCTATGTGCTGGACGGCCGTGTCCGCCAGACGCTGGGCGAGGCGCTGATCATGCTCAACGCCGGTGATTCGCTGCATTTCATGGGCGACACTCCGCATTCCTTTGCCAATCCGGGCCCCGGCCCGGCCCGGCTGATCTGGACCGGCACCACGCCGCGGCTGATCGGCAAACCCCAGACCGACCAACGATAAACTTGCCATCCACCCTGACAGGAGAGGACCGATGAAACTATTCAGGACCACAATGGTCGCCAGTTTTTTGGCACTGGCCACTGCGCCGGCACTGGCCAACACGCCCGCCAATGCGCTGGTGATTGCCCAGAACATCGACGACATCGTCACCATCGACCCGGCGACGGCGTACGAGTTCAGCTCGGGCGAATATGTCACCAACACCTATGACCAATTGGTGCAATACGACGCGATCGACACCGAAACGCTGGTTGGCGGCCTTGCGACCAGCTGGGAGATCGACGCGGCGAACCGTACGATCGTCTTTACGCTGCGCGACGGCGTGACCTTCCATTCCGGCAACCCGCTGCGCGCCGAGGATGTCGTGGGCAGCTGGCGCCGTGTGGTGCAGATCAACGGCCGCCCGGCGTTCATCCTGGGCAACCTGGGCTGGACGGCCGAAACCTATGACGACATGGTCAGCGCCGAGGGCAACACGGTCACCGTGCGCTGGAATGGCGATTTCGCGCCCTCGTTCGTTCTGAACGTGCTGGCGTCGCGCCCCGCCTCGGTTGTCGATATGGAAACCGTCATGGCCAATGCCGTGGATGGCGACAATGGTCACGCCTGGCTGAACCAGAACAGCGCCGGCACCGGCCCGTTCAGCCTGCGCGCCTTCCGCCCGGGTGAAGTGCTGATGCTGGATGCCAATCCGAACTATTTCGGCGGCGCCCCGGCGATGGAACAGATCCTGATCCGCCACGTGGCCGAGGCCTCGACCCAGCGTCTGTTGCTGGAATCGGGCGATGTCGACATGGCCAAGAACCTGACCCCGGATCAGATCGCGGGGCTTGCGGGCAATGCCAATGTGCGGGTGGAAACCTTCCCGCAGGCTGCCGTCCACTGGATCTCGTTCAACCAGAATGTCGAGGCGTTGACCAACCCGGCCTTCTGGGAGGCATCGCGCTATCTGGTGGATTACGAAGGGATGGCCAACAGCTTCCTGCAAGGCCAGATGCAGGTGCATCAGGCCTTCTGGCCTGCGGGGTTCCCCGGTGCGCTGACCGACACGCCCTTTACCTATGACCCCGAGCGCGCGCGCCAGATTCTGGAAGCGGGCGGTGTCCAGCTACCGATCAACG
Source organism: uncultured Paracoccaceae bacterium (assembly GCA_937927885.1). GTDB lineage: Bacteria > Pseudomonadota > Alphaproteobacteria > Rhodobacterales > Rhodobacteraceae > Pararhodobacter. Next base: position 3,835 of record CALEZJ010000086.1, read on the forward strand.
TGACTCTCGATGTCATCAACGCCAACCCCTTCAACGACATGGCGCAGTCGCTGCAGCAGACCTTTGCCCCCGCCGGGATCAACTTCGAGATCCTGCCCGGCACCGGCGCGCAGGTCATCACGCGCTACCGCGCGCGGGCGCATCAGGCGATGTTGCTCTATTGGGGCCCGGACTTCATGGACCCGCATTCGAACGCCAAGGCCTTTGCCTATAACGCCAACAACGCGGACGATGCCTATGTGTCGACCACGACCTGGCGCAATTCGTGGATGCCGCCGGCCGAAGTGAACGAACTGACCATGGCTGCGCTCAGCGAACAGGACGCGGACCGTCGGCAAGAGATGTATCTGGACCTGCAGCGTCGTATCCAGGCCGAGTCACCCTTTGTCATCATGTTCCAGGCCGCCAGCCAGATCGCGATGGCCCCGAATGTGACGGGCTATGTCCACGGGTCCAGCTCGGACTTCGTGTACTACCGCCTCGTCGAAAAGAACTGATCCAGATCCGGGTGGCGGCCTTCCAGCCGCCACCCGGCCCATTCGGACCCATTGCCGAGCAGGCCCATGACCTCCCCAAATCCTGATGCCGTCTTTGCCTCCCTTCACCAGCAGGCCGCCGGTCTTTGCGGTGCGCGTCTGTTCACCGTGACCGTGCTGGACCGCGCAGCCGGACTGGCGCGACGCGCCTATACCTCGCATCCCGCCGACTACCCGACTTCGGGCACCAAGCCGATGCGCAACGACGGCTGGACGGATCTGGTGCTGGGCGAGAAGCGCAGCTTTGTTGCCAATTCCACCCCCGAGTTTGCGATCTATTTCTCGGACCACGCCCAGATCAACGCGCTGGGGTGCGAATCGGCGATGAACATTCCGGTGACCAACGACGCCGGGATCGTAGTCGCCTGCGTCAATGTTCTGGATGCCGCGGGTCATTTCACGCCCGAGCGCATCGCCACGCTGGAGGGACTGGTAACCCGAAACCGTCCTGCATTGCTGGCCGCGATCGCCGGCGTGCCGATGGATCCCGCATCATGAACGCTGCCGACCGCCTGCTAAGGCTGCAACGCCAGATCGCCGCAAGTGGCACTGAACTCCTGGCACTC
>CALEZJ010000087.1 GCA_937927885.1 uncultured Paracoccaceae bacterium
GCACGACGGCGATGACAGGAAGAAGGGCGGCTTTCACGACGTCTCCTTGATGACACGAGCCGAGACATCCTAGCGCAATCCGCCACCCGGGCAAGCCGCGGCTGGCGTCCTCAGAGCGCGCGCCAGCCGATGTCGCGGCGGCAGAACCCGCCGGGCCAGTCGATGGCGTCGACCATCGCATAGGCGCGGGCATGCGCCTCGGCCAGCGTGGCGCCGCGCGCGGTCACGCCCAGAACGCGCCCGCCCGCCGCCAGCATCCGCCCGCCCTCGGCGCGGGTGCCCGCGTGAAAGACCATGCGGAAGCTGTCCTCGGGCAGGGCGTCCAGACCCTTGATCTCGCTGCCCTTTTCATAGGCTCCGGGATAGCCCTTCGCCGCCATCACCACGGTCAGGGCGTGGTCATCGGCCCAGTTCACCTGCGCCTCGGCCAGCCGCCCCTCGGCACAGGCCAAAAGCAGGTCCAGCGCCTGCGCGCCCAGCCGCATCATCAGGACCTGACATTCCGGGTCGCCAAAGCGGGCGTTGTATTCGACCAGCCGCGCGCGGCCATCGGCGATCATCAGACCGGCGTAAAGGACACCCTGATAGGGCGTGCCCCGGCGCGCCATTTCGGCCATGCAGGGTCGCACGATCTGGTCCAGCGCCTGCCGCGCGATGGCATCGGTCAGCACGGGGGCGGGCGAATAGGCGCCCATCCCGCCCGTATTGGGCCCGGTGTCGCCGTCACCGACGCGCTTGTGGTCCTGGGCGCTGCCGATGGGCAGGCAGGTCTCGCCGTCCACGAGGACAAAGAACGACGCCTCCTCGCCCTCCATGAATTCCTCGATCACCACGGTCTCGCCGGCGCCGTCGTAGTTTGCGAAGGTGATCTTGATCGCGTCCAGCGCAAGATCCAGCGTCTCGGGGATCACAACGCCCTTGCCGCCCGCCAGCCCGTCGGCCTTGATGACCAGCGGCAGGCCGATGTCGCTGATGTAGCGCCGCGCCTCGTCGGGATCGTCGAACTTCCGCCAGGCGGCGGTCGGGGCGCCGACCGCGTCGCAGAGTTCCTTGGTAAACGCCTTTGACGCCTCCAGCCGCGCCGCCGCCGCCGAGGGGCCGAAACACAGGATCCCCGCCGCGCGCAGCGCATCGGCCACCCCGGCGGCCAGCGGGGCCTCGGGGCCGATCACCACGAAATCGATGGCGTTCTCCTCGCAGAAGGCGACCACCTGCGCGCCGTCCTCGGGGTTCAGCGCGGCGCATTCGGCGAGTTCGGCGATCCCCGCATTGCCCGGCGCCACGATCAGCCGGTCGCATTTGGGGTTCTGCTTGATGGCCCAGGCCAGCGCGTGTTCGCGCCCGCCGCCGCCGAGGATCAGAATGTTCATGCAGCACCCCTTGGCCATTGTTGCCCGGCGTTCTAAGGTCAAGCCCGCCCTGACACAAGCACCCGGCAGGCCTCATGGACCTTCTTGACGACGACAGCCCCGGCCCGAAGGGCAATGCGCACGAGTTCACCGTTTCCGAGATTTCGGGCGCGGTGAAGCGGGTGATCGAGGGGGAGTTCGGCCGCGTCCGCGTGCGCGGCGAGGTGGGCCGGGTAATGATCGCGCGCACCGGGCACATGTATTTCGACCTCAAGGACGCCAATTCGGTGATCGCCGCGGTATCGTGGAAGGGTCAGGTCGCGCGCATGACGATCCGCCCCGAGGAGGGGATGGAGGTCATCGCCTCGGGGCGACTGACCACCTTTGCGCCGCAGTCGAAATACCAGTTGCAGGTCGACAACGTGGAACCCGCCGGCGCGGGGGCGCTGATGGCGATGCTGGAGGCGCGCAGGAAGGCGCTGGCGGCCGAGGGTCTGTTCGATGCCGCGCGCAAGCGGCGCATCCCCTATCTGCCCGAGGTGATCGGCGTCATCACCTCGCCGCAGGGGGCGGTGATCCGCGACATCCTGCACCGGCTGGCCGACCGGTTCCCGCGCCGGGTGATCGTCTGGCCGGTGGCGGTGCAGGGCGAACGCTGCGCGCC
>CALEZJ010000088.1 GCA_937927885.1 uncultured Paracoccaceae bacterium
CCGCCGATCTGCCCATTGTGCATGAAGACCCAGCGGCCCACGGCAAACGGATGGCAATTGTTGCGGCTGGTCGCGGTGCCGGTCGAGGCGCGCACATGCGCAAGAAACAGTGGCGAGCGGACCTGCGCGGTGATCGCCCGCAGGTTGGGGTCGGACCAGGCGGGCAGGATATCGCGATACAGGCCCGGTTCCTCGCGCTCGCCATACCAGGCGATGCCGAACCCGTCGGCGTTGATCGCCGAGGAACATTGCGTGGCGCAATGGCTCTGGCGGATCAGCGAATGGCCCGGTCGGCTGACGATATCTTCGAGAAAGATCGGTTTCCCGATATAGGCGGCCCAACGGCACATCACGCGACTCCGGTTCCTGGGGCGGCTTCCTGGCACGGCTGGGCGCCGCAGCCCCGAGTTTGGTCGCAAAAGTGTAACACGGGGTTAACCGCGCTTGCCAGAGGGAGCCTTTGGGGTGGCGCGCGACAGGGCATCACGCCCTTGTTGCGCGCGCGTGACCATGCTCTCGCCATCGCCATACCGGTCAATGGCGGTTCTCCGGCGTTGCCAGCGGGCCAGGTCCACGAGCACGTCGGACGAGGGGACGCCCGCTCAGAGGCTGGCGTCGTCCACCAGTTCGACGATCACAAGGTCGCGGACCGATGCGCCGCGCGCATGGTCAAGCGCCGCCTGGTATTCTGGCGATCGATAGCAGGCCTCGGCGGCCTCGAGCGACGGAAAGACGCTCACGACATGGCGGGCGCGATCAGCCCCTTCGAGCGTGACATAGCGCGCGGCGCGGGCAATGAACTTGCCGCCATGTGCCGCAATCGCCGGCCCAGCGAGCGCGGCGTAGCGGCCATAGGCCTCTGCATCGGTGACCTCGACATGCGCGATCCAGAGGGCCTTCTTCATTTCAGCCCCCCGATCAGCCCTTCGGCCGCCGCGATGGCCGCAGGCGCCCCGGCGATGTCGGCGCCTCCCCCTTGCGCAAAGTCCGGTCGCCCGCCGCCACCCTTGCCTCCGAGGGCGACGACCGCGGCCTTGAGCAGGTCAACCGCCGACAGTCGCGCGGTCAAGTCCGCCGTGACGCCCGCCGCCACCGCCGGTTTCGCGCCGGTGTCGGCAATCAGCAGCACGGCGCCCGAGCCAAGCCGGTCCTTGAGCGCGTCGACCATCGCCGCCAGATCCTTGCCGGAAACCCCGGTCAGAACCTGAGCGACCAGCTTGATCCCGTTGATCTCCTTCGCCTCGACACCACCGCGGCCGGTACCGCCCATGGCCAGGTCGCGCTTCAGTTGCGCAACCTCGTTGGCCAGCGCGCGGCGCTCCTCGGCCAGCGCGCGCACGCGCTCGACCACGTCGGCAACCGGGGCCTTCAGAATGCCCGCCACCTCGGCCAGTCGCGCATCCATCGCGCGCAGATGCGATAGCGCGGCTTCGCCGGTCAGGGCCTCGATCCGGCGAACCCCAGCGGACGAGGCGCTGTCGCCGAGGAGCACGAAGGCACCGATATCTCCGGTGCGCGCGACATGCGTACCACCGCAGAGTTCCAGCGAATAGGTGTTGGCGTCCGCGCCCTTGCCGGACCCGGCAAGGGTGCCCATCGAGACAACCCGAACCTCGTCCCCGTATTTCTCGCCAAAGAGGGCCTGAGCGCCCAGGGCGCGGGCGTCATCGGGCGTCATGATGCGGGTGTCGACGGCGCTGTTCTGCCGGATGAAGGCATTCACCTCGGCCTCGACCTGCACCGCTTCACCCGCACTCAATGCCTTGGAATGGCTGAAATCGAACCGCAACCGGTCAGGCGCGTTCAGGCTGCCCTTCTGCGCCACATGATCGCCCAGCGCGCGCCGCAGCGCCTCGTGCAGGAGGTGGGTCGCCGAATGGTTGGCGCGAATCGCGCCGCGGCGGCTGTGGTCCACCTCCAGCTTGACCGGTTGCCCCTTGCGCAGACTGCCCACGGCGATGTCGGTCATATGCGCAAAGACACCGTTCATCTTTCGCGTGTCGGTGACGCGGGCCTCGCCGCCGTCCCAGCGCAGCCAACCGGTATCACCGACCTGACCGCCCGATTCCGCGTAGAAGGGCGTCTGGTTGACGACCACGGCCACGGAGCCGGTTGCCAGGTCGGTCAATGCCTCGCCCTGGACCAGCGCCAGCACCTGACCCTCGGCGGTTTCGGTGTCATAGCCGAGGAATTCGGTGCTGCCGTGCTTGTCGGCAAGTTCGAACCAGATCGCCGTGTTCGAAGCCTCGCCCGAGCCGGCCCAAGAGGCGCGCGCCTTGGCCTTTTGTTCGGCCATAGCGGCGTCAAAGCCCTTGGTATCGACCCCCCGGCCCTTCTCGCGCAGGGCATCCTGCGTCAGGTCCAGCGGGAAACCATAGGTGTCATAGAGCCGGAAGGCCGCTTCGCCGGGAAGTTCACTGCCATCCGGGATGCGGGCCAGTTCGGCGTCGAGCAATTTCAATCCCCGGTCCAGCGTGGTGCGGAAACGGGTTTCCTCCAGCTTCAGCGTTTCCGAGATCAGCGCTTCGGCCCGCTTGAGTTCGGTGTAATGCCCGCCCATGGCACGCACCAGCGCCGGCACCAGCCTGTGCATCACCGGGTCCTGCGCGCCCAGCATGTGCGCATGACGCATCGCGCGGCGCATGATGCGGCGCAACACATAGCCGCGCCCCTCGTTCGAGGGCATGACGCCGTCTGCGATCAGGAACGCGGTCGAACGCAGGTGGTCGGCGATGACACGGTGATGCGTCTTGCCGCGACCGTCCGGGTCGCCGTCGGTCAGGTTCGCGCTGGCCTCGATCAACCCCCGCATCACATCGGTGTCGTAATTGTCGTGCTTGCCCTGCAAGAGGGCGCCGATCCGCTCCAGCCCCATGCCGGTGTCGATCGACTGGCGCGGCAGGTCGATCAGGCGGCCGTCATCCAGTTGTTCATTCTGCATGAACACGAGGTTCCAGATCTCGATGAAGCGGTCGCCGTCCTCGTCGGCGCTGCCGGGAGGGCCGCCCCAGATATGGTCGCCGTGGTCATAGAAAATCTCGGTGCAGGGTCCGCAGGGACCCGTCGGCCCCATGCGCCAGAAATTGTCATCGGTCTTGATGCGGATGATGCGGTCTTCCGGCAAGCCGGCAACCTTTTTCCAGATCCCCGCCGCCTCGTCGTCCGTGTGATAGACAGTGACCAGAAGGCGGCTCTTGTCGATGCCGAAATCCTTGGTCAGCAATTCCCAGGCAAAGGGGATCGCATCCGACTTGAAGTAATTGCCAAAGCTGAAATTGCCCAGCATTTCAAAGAAGGTGTGGTGGCGCGCCGTATAGCCGACGTTGTCGAGGTCATTGTGCTTGCCGCCCGCGCGCACGCATTTCTGCGCCGTCGTCGCGCGGTTGTAGTCGCGGTGTTCGAGCCCGGTGAAGACATTCTTGAACTGCACCATGCCCGAGTTGGTGAACATCAGCGTCGGGTCGTTGCGCGGCACCAGGGGCGAACTGTCCACCACGGCATGGCCCTGGCGGCGGAAGTAGTCGAGGAAGGTCGAGCGGATGTCGTTGAGGCTTGCCATCGGTGCGGGGGCCCTTGCGCGAGTGGGGTGTCGCGCGACTTCTAGAGGAATTCCGTGCGCGGGTCCAAGGGCGAATTGCACCGAGGACCCGCCGGGTCATCCCGTCCGCCGTGTCACTCCTCGACCATCTGGCTCTCTTCGGCACTCATGTGGAAATCGAGGCCGTTGGCGGCGCGGATCTTGTCCTCGATATCCAGCGCGATGCCCGGATTGGCCTTGAGATAGGCCTTGGCATTCTCGCGTCCCTGACCGATTCGCTCGTCGGCGTAGGAATACCAGGCACCCGATTTCTCGACGACACCGGCCTTGACGCCGATGTCCAGCAATTCGCCGGTCTTCGAAATGCCGTCGCCATACATGATGTCGAACTCGACCTGCTTGAAGGGCGGGGCAACCTTGTTCTTGACCACCTTGACACGGGTCTGGTTGCCGACAACCTCGTCACGATCCTTGATCGAGCCGATGCGACGGATGTCGAGCCGCACCGAGGCATAGAATTTCAAGGCATTCCCGCCGGTTGTGGTTTCCGGCGATCCGAACATGACGCCGATCTTCATGCGGATCTGGTTGATGAAGATCACCATGCAGTTCGACCGCGCGATCGAGCCGGTCAGCTTGCGCATCGCCTGGCTCATCAGCCGGGCATGCACGCCGACGTTCGAATCACCCATGTCGCCCTCGAGCTCGGCCTTTGGCGTCAGCGCTGCGACAGAGTCGACGACCACCACGCTGACCGCGCCCGAGCGCACCAGCGTGTCGACAATCTCGAGCGCCTGCTCGCCCGTGTCGGGCTGCGAGATCAGCAGGTCCTCGAGCTTTACGCCCAGACGCTTGGCGTATTGGGGATCAAGCGCATGCTCGGCGTCGACAAAGGCGCAGATCCCACCCTTTTTCTGTTCTTCGGCAATGACATGCAGCGTGAGCGTGGTCTTTCCCGAGCTTTCGGGCCCGTAGATCTCGATGATGCGCCCCTTGGGCAAGCCGCCGATACCCAAGGCGATGTCGAGGCCCAGCGAGCCGGTCGACGTCGATTCGATCTCGGCCACGGGATTGTCCGCCCCCAGCCGCATGATCGACCCCTTGCCAAATTGGCGTTCGATCTGCGCGAGGGCGGAATCGAGGGCCTTCTGCTTGTCCTGTGCGCGTCGGTCGGTCATGTCGAGAAGGCTCGCGGTTGCCATGCGTTCTATCCTTTATTTCACAGCCTGTTCGGGGCGGCAATGCAGCGTCGTGTTCATACTATGTTCATATATGGGCCTGAACAATGCAAGAACAAAACGCAGGTTCTCCCTGAATGCAGCAAAGCCGCAAAGGGTTAAGGAAAGGTTCACACACGATGAGGGCTGGCGGGGATTGGAGCGGGCGGCGGGAATCGAACCCGCGTCTCTTGCTTGGAAGGCAAGGGTCTTACCATTACACAACGCCCGCGCACTGGGGGTGCAATAGCGCCTTGCACGGTCAAGGGCAAGCGGCCCGTGCACCGCCTGCACATCATGTTGCAACACGCGGCCAGCCGCCCTAGGGTCACAGGCTCGATCTTCAGGAGGCGCCTCATGCCCGGTTCCGTTTCCCTGCCGCACGCGTCCGTCGACCCGGAGGGACTGCAGGAATTCTCGGTCGTCTTTACCGACCGTTCTCTCAACCACATGTCACAGCGCTTTCAGACCGTCATGCGCGACATATCGGCCCTGCTGTGCGAGGTTTACGGCGGGACCTCGCTGGCGCTGGTTCCCGGTGGCGGGACCTTTGCCATGGAATCGGTGGCGCGGCAGTTCGCGCGGGGCAAGGCTCTGGTGGTGCGCAACGGATTGTTCAGCTTTCGCTGGAGCGCGATCTTCGATGCGGGCCACCTGAACGAGGGGGCGAGCGTGCTGATGGCGCGACCGACCGGCAACGGCGCGCAGGCTCCTTACGCCCCCGCCCCGATCGACGAGGTGGTCGCGCGCATCCGTGCCGACGCGCCGCAGGCGGTCTTTGCACCGCATGTGGAAACCTCGGCCGGCATGATGCTGCCCGATGGCTACATCGCCGCCATGGCCGAGGCAGCCCATTCGGTCGGTGCGTTGCTGGTGCTCGATTGCATCGCCTCGGGCGCGGCCTGGGTCGACATGCGGGCGCTCGGGGTCGATGTGCTGGTCTCGGCACCGCAAAAGGGCTGGAGCGCGTCGCCTTCGGCCGGGCTGGTGGTGATGGGACCCCGCGCAGAGGCGCGGCTGGCAGAGACCACGTCGGATTCCTTCGCGCTGGACCTGAAAAAGTGGCGCGCGATCATGGCGGCCTATGAGGGGGGCGGATACGCCTACCACGCCACTCTTCCGACGGACGCGCTGGCGGGGCTGCGCGATGCGATGCTGGAAACGCGCGCAATGGGCTTTGAGGCCGCGAAGGCCGCCCAGTTCGCGCTTGGCAACGGTGCGCGCCTGTTGCTGGCGGCCTATGGCCACCGCCCGTTGGCCGCCGACGGCTATGGCGCCCCCGGTGTCGTGGTCTGCCACACCGACCGGGCCGACCTGCAAAACGGGTCCGCCTTTGCCCTGGCCGGGTTCCAGATTGCTGCGGGCGTGCCGCTGATGGTCGGAGAAGGCCCGGAATTCCGCACGTTCCGGATCGGACTGTTCGGCCTCGACAAGCTCAAGGATGTGCCGGGCACATTGGCACGGCTGGACGCGTCCCTGAAAGCGGTCAGTTGAGCCATGCGCCTTGGCCTGCTGGCCGCGCTGGTCATGTCGGCCTTTGCAGCGAATTCGCTGCTGAACCGCGCGGCGGTGGGGGGCGGGCTGATCGAGGCCCTGCCGTTCTCGCTGTTGCGCGTCGCAGCCGGGGCGTTGGTGCTGGGACTAATGGCCCGTGGCAGGCCCGGGCCGGGCAACCTGATGCCCGCGCTCTGGCTGGCGACCTATCTGATCGGTTTTTCTTTGGCTTATCAGGAACTTGACTCGGGTGTTGGGGCCCTGCTGCTGTTTGCGACGGTGCAGGTTACCATGCTGGCGGGGGCGCGTCTTGGCGGCGAGCCCCTGCCCCCGCGCCGTCTGGTCGGCGCGGCGCTGGCCCTCACGGGCCTTGGGGCGTTGCTGCTCCCCGGTACCGGCGCGGTGCCTGCCCTGGGTCCCGCCCTGCTGATGGCAGTCGCAGGCATCGGCTGGGGCCTTTATTCGCTGGCAGGGCGAACCGCCCACGACCCTTTGCGTGCGAGTGCGGCCAACTTCCTGCTGGCGACGCCGCTGGTTGCCCTGGCGACGCTGCCACTGGGGCTGGACCTCGGGCGTCCGACAATGGCGGGGATAGCTTTGGCTTTGATCAGCGGGGGGGTCACCTCGGGGCTGGCCTATGCCCTGTGGTACGCCATCCTGCCGCACCTGGGGGCCGCGCGCGCCGCTGTCGCGCAATTGTCGGTGCCGGTCCTGGCCATCGCGGCGGGGGCGATCCTGCTGGCCGAGCCACTGACCCTGCCCGCCGCCCTCGCTGCGACAGTGGTGCTGATCGGGGTCGCGCTGGCCAGTCTGCCATCCCGGTCCGCGCGTTAAAGGTCCTTCTCTGCGGCGTCAGCCTGCCCGGCGATCCAGTAGCCTGCGGCCTTGATCCAGGGCGCGGGATATCCGCGTGCCAGAAGATCGTCGCGCAGCGCCCGGGCCACGCCCGCCTCGGCGGCGATCCACACGAAGGTGCCGTCGGGCAGATCAACGGCGGCAAGCGCCGCGCGCAAGGCGGCACCATCGCGTGGATCGTCGCGCAGGATCCAGCGCATGTCGAGCGCGGCAGCGGTCGACAGGGTCTGGGCATCCTCGGGTGCAGGAACGGCGACCAGCGCAGTGACCGGCAGGTCCGGGTCCATCTCCTCGATCCGGCGCGCGATCGACGGTAGCGCGGTTTCGTCCCCGACCAGCACCCAGCCGTCCTCGGCAATCAGCGGCAGCTTTTCGCGTATGCGAGAAAAGCAGTCCGCAAAGGACGCATGGCCGATGACCAGCCGCGTGTCGGAGTCGCGGAGGAGCGACAGAAGGCCGCCATCCTGCAGCAACGGGCTGAGCGGCACGATAACGCAACCGGTCTTCGCCCCCGCCCAGTAGGCCAGCATCATCTCCAGGCAGTTGGGCAGCACGGTCGCGAATTTGTCGCCCTTCCGTAGGCCGGCCGTCAGCAGGGCGTTGGCAAGGCGATTGATCGCCTGGTCAAGGCTGCGCCAGGTCAGGCACTGCCCGCCCACGACCAGCGCCGGATGCTCCGCACGATAGCGGGCGTGGCGCGACGACAGCGATCCCATGTCCATGGTCCGACCTCTCTTATCCCCTTTGGGACAGAGGATACACCGCCTCGATCCGCGCACCAGCCCTGGAAATCGCCCGCGACAGGTGCTAGACCACGGCCCGATGTTTTGCTCGTCGGGGACGGTCTTGGATACGGTTTTCGCCAGGTTCTCGGTCGGGCAGGTGGTCCGGCACAAGCTGTTCAACTATCGTGGCGTGATCGTTGACGTGGACCCCTGCTTTTCCGGCAGCGAGGACTGGTACGAAAAGATGGCGCCCAGCCGGCCGCCGAAAAATAAGCCGTGGTACAAGGTGCTGATGCACTCGACGGACAATCATACGTATGTTGCCGAGCGGAACCTGGAGC
>CALEZJ010000089.1 GCA_937927885.1 uncultured Paracoccaceae bacterium
CCTGTGTCCGCTGACCGAGGCGAGTCTGGGCGATGGCATCTTTGACGGGCTTCGCTGGCTGGGGGCCGGGGGCGCGCTGGCGCTGGGGTCGGACAGCAACATCCGGATTTCGCTGGCCGAAGAGCTGCGCCAACTGGACACCAGCCAGCGCCTGCGCGACCATTCGCGCGCGGCGCTGGCGACCGCGGATCAGTCAACCGGGCGGCGCCTGTGGCAGGCGGCGGTGGCGGGGGGCGCAACGGCCGCCGGGCGTGGCCGGGGCGGGATTGCGCCGGGCGAATGGGCCGATCTGGTGGCGCTCGATCTGACCCACCCGGATCTGGAGGGGCTGAGAGCCGACACGATCCTTGATGCCTTTGCCTTTGCCGGCGACAGCCGCATGGTGGCCGAGGTCTGGTCCGCCGGCCGCCATGTCGTGCAATCCGGGCGCCACATCGCGCGCGAGGCGATCACCGAATCCTATCGCCGGGCGGTGCGGCCCCTGCGCGACGGGCTTTAATACCGCGTCGTCATCCGGTGCCCGCGCTGATGCACCAGCCGCACCAGCGTCACCGGCTGACCCTGCCAGCGGGTGGACCGTTCGATCTGCAACAGCGGCTCGCCCGGCGCACAGCCCAGATGCGCGGCCAGGGCAGCATCGGCGGCGGTGGCGGAAATGCTGATCTCGGCCTCGGAAAACGGCACCTGCGCAACCAGCCATTCATTCGGCCCCAGCGCGGTGAAATCCGCCCCGCGCGCCTGCGGCAGCAGGGACAGGTTGATCCAGCGGTCCTCGTGCTGCCAGGGGGCATTGTCGGCGAAATGCAGGCAGACCAGATGGCGCACCTCGGCCCCCTCGGGCAGGCCCAACCGCGCGCGCAACCAGTCCGGCGCCACCATCACCTCGGACCGCACCAGCGCATAGCGATAGGCCGCGCCGCGTTCCTCGATCTCGCGGCGCACCAGCGGGATGTCGAACCGCGCCTGCCGGATCGGCGAGGGCCGCACCCGGCTGCCGGATTTGCGCCGCCGCTCGATCAGCCCCTCGTCAGCCAGTTCGCGCATCGCCCGGTTCACCGTGCTGCGCGCGGCCTCGTATCCCTCGGCCAGGTCGATCTCGCCGGGCAAGAGCGCACCGGGCGCCCAGTCGCCGCGCAGGATGCGCGCGCGGATATCGGCCTTGATGTCGCGGTAGGTCGCAGGCATCCGATCCCCCAGCCCTGATTTTCAGGCTCGGACATAAGATGGATCAAGTCCAGACAAAAGTGCCTATTGCTGCCGGATAAGGCGACGCAGGTGGTCGGCCAGAACACCGACATTCTCGCGGTCCAGGATCGACAGATGCGTGCCCGGCACGTCGTGCAGATCGACCCCGCCCTCGGCGACCGAGGCCCATCCCAGCCGACTGGCCAGCGCCTCGGGGCTGTCCCAGAAACTGCGGTCGGCGCGAAACACCGTCAGCGGGCCGGCATAGGGGCGGGGCACATAGCTTTCCACCGCGCGCACATTCGCGGCGACCAGATTATAGCCGTTGATCTCGGTCGCGGTGCTGTCGCGCGCCTCGGCGGCCTCGCGGCGCTTCTCGGCGCGATTCTCGCGGATGCCGGCCAGATGGGCCAGGCCCTTGCGCCGGAGTTGCCGCAGATGGGCGCGCAGCTTGGCCATGCCGCGCACCGGCGGGCGGCCATCGGGCCCGGTGGCGTCCAAAAGCGCCAGCACCCGCACCTCGCGCCCGGCCGCGCGCAGGAGCTGCGCCAGTTCAAAGGCGAAATAGGCCGCCATCGACACCGCACCCAGCGCGATGGGCCCGGTGGGATAGTGGCGCTGGACTTCCTCGAAATAGAGCCGCGCGATGCGGGGCACCTCGATTTCCTCCAGCGAGTTGGGCACGCCGATCGACAGGCCCAGCACCGGGAAATCCGGGCCCAGCGCCTCGGCCAGCGGGCGGAACAACTCGCCGCCACGCCCCAGCACATGCACGCCAAAGAACACCGGCTGCGACCCCTCGGGCTGGATCGGCAGGATGAAACGGGGCCGCTCCGTGCCCTCGCGCAGCATCTGCGCCAGGGCGGCGGCCGACGGGTGCTGGTGCAGGTCCGACACGCGGCACTGGTAACCGGTGCGGGCCTCGATCCGGCTGACCAGCCGCAGCGCCAGCAGCGAATCGCCGCCCAGATCGTGAAAACTGGCCTCGACCGGAACAGAGTCCAGCCCCAGCACCCGCGCCATGCAGGCGGCGATGGACTCGGCCAGCGCATCCTGTTCCCCCGGCACCGCCGGGGCGGCGCCCTGCACGCTGGCAGGTTGCGGGCGCGGCAGGCTGCGGGTGTCGATCTTGCCGTTGGGGCTGACGGGCAGGCGGTCGACGGCAATCAGCTCGGGCAGCATGTAGCCCGGCAGCCGCTGGCCAAGGCGCGCGCGCAGCCGGGTCAGGTCGGGGGTGGACTCCTCGCAAATCAGCCAGGCGACCAGACGCGGCGCCCCGCCGTCGTCGATCAGCGCCGCATGGGCCTGGCGCACCTCGGGCAGGGCCGAGATCACGCTTTCCACCTGATGCAGGTCGATGCGATGGCCGCGCAGCTTGATCTGGCGGTCCTGACGGCCAAGGAACATCAACTGGCCATCCTCGCGCCAGCGCGCCAGATCGCCGGTGTCGTATAGCCGCCCGCCCCGCAGGCGCGGATCGGCGACAAAGCGGGCGGCAGTCGCCTCAGGCTGGCCCAGATACCCGCCGGTCACCGCAGGCCCGCCCAGCCAAAGCGTCCCCACCCCGCCCAGGGGCGTCAGCGAGCCGTCAAAGGCGCAGAGCCAGGCGCGCGCATGGCCCAGCGGGCGGCCGATCGGCACCTCGTGCCCGGGATCGAACCCTGCGCTGCCGGGCGGCAGGTCATAGGTGGTGGCGGTGATCGTCGCCTCGGTCGGGCCATAGCCGTTGATCCAGCGCAACCCCGGGGCAAGCCCCTGCCACTGCGCCAGCGCGCGCGGGCTGATGCGTTCGCTTCCGGTGATCATCAGCCGCACGGAGGCAGGCAAGGACAGACGCCGCCGAGCCATTTCATCGACCAGAACGTGCCAGAAACTGGCGGGCAGGTTCAGCACGCTGACCCCATGGCGGTCGACAAGATCGAGGAACCCCGCAACCGACCCCGCCGCCGCCGCATCGCGCAGCACCAGTTGCGCGCCACACAGCAGCGTCGGCAGGATTTCCTCCAGCGCGACATCAAAGGCGAGACCCGCGAAATGCAGAACGCGGTCCGACGGGGTCAGCGCGTAATGGTCGATCACCGCATCGGCATGCGCGCCCAGCGCCCCCGCCAGCCCCATCACCCCCTTTGGCAACCCGGTCGAGCCCGAGGTGTGGATCACATAGGCCAGCGAGTCGGGGCGCACCGGCGGGCGGGGCGGCGGCTGGTCCTGCGGCGCGCGGGCGGGCGCCAGATGCAGCGGGGCCGCCGCGTGCAGGGGCGACGCCGGCGGGGCGATCACCGCCCGCGCCCCGGCGCCCGCCATCAGACCCGCCAGCAGTTCGGGCGCCTGGTCCGGGTCCAGAGGCAGGAACGCCGCGCCGACCTTCAGCACCGCCAACAGCGCAATCACATGATCCGCCCCGCGCGGCAGGGCCAGCGCCACCAGATCCCCCGCGCCGATCCCGCCAGCCGCCAGCCGCGCCGCCATGCCATTGGCCAGCGCATCCAGCGTGCCGTAATCCAGCGTCTCGCCACTCGCCGCATCGACCAGCGCCGGGGCGCCGGGCTGGCGCCGCGCGACGGTTTCGAACCGGGTCGCCAGACAGGGCGCGCCGGGCCGGACCGGTGCCGCGGGTTCGGCCAGCCGGGCCAGCGCGGCCTCCTCCGCCGGGTCCAGCATGGCCAGCGCGCCCAGAGGCGTGTCGGGGGACGCCGCGGACAGCGCCTCCAGCAGCCGCAGCACCTGCCGCAGCGCGGTCTCGGCGCGGGCGGGGGGCAGGCGGGCGGGGTCGAATTCCAGTTCGATCAGGATTTCAGGATCGTCATAGACAGCCAGCGTCGCCGCAGCGCCCCCCTCTTCCAGCAGACGGATCGACTGCCCGGCGCCCAGCTTGCCCGCCGCACGCAGCCGCGCCTCCAGCGAGCCCCGCGCCACCATCAGGATCGTGTCGAACAAGGGCGCATTGCCGGGCGCGCCGATCCAGCGGCGGATATCGCCCAGATCGGCATGGACATGGGGGCGCAACTCCTGCGTGGTCCGGCGCAACTCGGCCAGCAGGGCGCCCAGCGTCTGGCCCGGAGCAAATTCGACCCGCATCGGAACGGTGGCGATCAGGCAGCCAACGGTGCCCTGAAACCCGTCGATCAGCCGCCGACCGGATTCCACCAGCCCCATGACCGCCTCGGACTGCCCGCTCCAGCGGGCCAGAACCAGCGCCCAGACCGCCTGCACCGCGTTCAGCAGCGTGGCACCCGACCGGGTCGCCGCCGCGCGCAGGGCACGCGACTGCGCCTCGTTCAGCCGTTCGACCCGCCGCTGGGCCCGCTCGCCGTCGCCGCGGGGCAGGACCAGCCCCCCCGCCCCGGCCCGCAAGGCCAGACGGCTCTGGAAATGCGCGCGCGCGGCCGCCTTGTCGATCTCGGCCTGCCGCGCCGCGAAATCGGCAAATCCGGGTGACGCAGGGCCCGCCGTGCGGCCCGCCAACACATCCAGCACCTCGCCCAGCGCCAGTTCCATCCCTGTCCCGTCAACCAGCGCGTGGTGGATGGTCCAGACCATGGTCGTGCCCGCCGAACCCCGCCGGATCACGCTGATGCGCCAGTTCGGATACCCCAGAGGATCAGCCCCGGCGCGCCGGTCAGCATCCAGCCAGTCCTCGAAATCCGCCGCCTGCCTGTCCTCGGGCCGCGCGGACCAATCCAGATCGCGAACCTCAAAGCGCGGCTCGCGGTGCACCTCGATCAAAAGCCCGCCTTCGTCCTCGCGCCGGAAACTGGTGCGCAGCGCGTCATGGCGCAGCGCCACCGCCTGCCAGGCGGCCTTGATCGCGTCCGCTCCGGGGGCGTCGGGGCCAAGATCGACCACCACCTGTTCGAGGTTGATCCACGGCCGCGCGCGCAGGTTGCTCTCGTAAAGCAACCCAAGCTGCATCGCCGTCGCAGATCCCTTCACGCGAATCATCCGGGCCGTCCCGTCCCCATCCTTACCATCACACGACGGTCCCTCCGGTTTCCTAAGTTACGCCGTCACCGATCCGTCGCAACCCCATCCGGCCATTCTATGGCACATTCGGGACCAAATCCGGCAAGACCGCCCGGTGCTGCCACATTTCATCCCAGCATCAGGACATAGGCCAGCGCAAAGATCGCCGCCAGCGCAGCAGCGCACAGATCGTGCCTCGGGTCCCAGACCCCATGCCGACGCGCCAGCCAGATGATCGCCGGATGCACCGCCAAGGCCGCCAGGGCCTGCCCGATCAACGCGCCCTGCAGCCCGCCCAGCATCAGCCCGGTCAGAAAGAAGGCGGTCTGCACCAGCGCCCGCAGCGCCATGACCCAGAAGAAACTGCGCGAATCGCCCGCCGCCAGCGCGGCCTGATCATAGGTCAGCCCGATCAGCGGCCACATCTGCATCAGCGCGATCCATACCAGGATCGGCCCGGCCGCCGCATAGCGGTGGTCATAGAGCAGGTCGATCAGCCAGGGCCCGATCAGCGCCAGCAGGGCCAGCGCCGCCATCACCACCCCGGTCAGGCGAAACCGCAGCCGGTGCAGCCGCGCGACCCCGCTCGGCCCTTCCTCGGCGGCGATGCGGTAAGCGGGCAGCAGCAGCGACCCGGTCATCGCCGAGGCCAGCAGCATCGGCGCGCTGGCGAGGAAAAAGGCGATGTTGTAGATGCCCAGATCCCCCTGCGCCAGAAACCGGCCAAAGATCGCCTTGTCGCCCTGCGACAGCAGGAACCCGAAGGCCGAGGACAGAAAGATCCAGATGCCGAACCGGAAAAGCTCGCGCGCGGCGCGTCCCTCCCAGCGCAACCGCTCGGACCGGCCCGGCAGCAGCAGCCACAACAGCGCCGTGCGGCTGGCGCTGGCCGCGATCATGCCCGCGACCAGGGACCAGACCGACCCCGTCGCCCAGGCCAGCGCGATCATCGTCACCACCCCCGCCGCCTGCGCCACAAGGTCGATGACCGTGACCCGCGCAATCGCCAGATGCCGATAGGCCAGTTCGGCCCGCATCGGCTCCAGACTGGCCAGCAGCAGCGTCGACCCCGCCACCGGCAGCATCAGCGCCAGTTCGGGCGCGCGGTAGAACTGCGCGGCGGGCAGCGCCAACAGCGCGATCACCGCCCACAGCACCATCCCCCGCAGCACCTGCATGGTAAAGGCGGTGTCCAGAAACACCGGATCATCGCCGCGCGGGCTCTGGCGGACGGACTGGCCGATGCCGGCATCCGACATCATCACCACCCCGACCAACAGCACGGTGACCAGCGCCATCAGCCCGAAGGCCTCGGGGAACAGCAGCCGCGCCAGCACCAGGTTGGACCCGAACCGCAGGATCTGCGCGCCGCCGAACCCCAGGGCCGAGACCCCCGCACCGCGCAGAAGGCGCGCGGTCAGCGTCTGTCCGGATGTGGCAAGGCTTTGCATGGAAATGTTGTGGCAGGTTTCCCCGCCCCGCGAAAGTCCCCGCGGATCGCGGCGGCATCGCCCAACGAAAAACCCCGCAAGCTGTTCAGCTTGCGGGGTTTTCTGTCGGCGATTGGTGCCCAGAAGAGGACTCGAACCTCCACGCCTTGCGGCACAGGTACCTGAAACCTGCGCGTCTACCAATTCCGCCATCTGGGCTGATCGCGTGGGGCGGTGATTAGCCCCGGCCCAAAGCAGTGTCAACGGGGGTCTCGCGGAATTTGCGCGCCACCTTGCAGGATTCTCGTGCCGCGCTGCGGCATGGGGCACCGGGTCGCGGGGGATTGGACTTGTCCCAATGCCAAGGCTTGGGTATGCAACGGACAGAAAACAGGCGCTGCGCGGAGGGCGAGATGACGAAACTGGTCACGATTCTGGGCGGTTCGGGCTTTGTCGGGCGCTATGTCGCGCGGCGGATGGCCCAGGCGGGCTGGCGCGTGCGCGTCGCAACCCGGCGCCCGAACGAACACCTGAACCTGCGCACCTTTGGCGCCGTGGGTCAGGTGGAACCGGTGCTGTGCAACATCCGCAACCGCGACTCGCTGAAATCGGTGATCGCCGGGGCGGATGCGGTGGTCAATTGCTGCGGCATCCTGACCGAAAGCGGCAAGAACAGCTTTGCCGCCGTGCAATCCGAGGCTCCGGGCACCATCGCTGAGCTCGCCGCCGAGGCGGGCGTGGCGCATCTGGTGCACATCTCCGCCATCGGCGCCGATGCGGGATCGGACAGCGCCTATGCGCGCACCAAGGCCGCGGGCGAGGCGGCGGTTCTGGCGGCCTTCCCCGGTGCGGTGATCCTGCGCCCCTCGATCATCTTCGGCCCCGAGGACCAGTTCTTCAACCGCTTTGCCGCCATGACCCGGCTGACCCCGGTTCTGCCCATCGCCGGCGGCGACAGCCTGTTCCAGCCGGTCTATGTCGATGATGTCGCCCGCGCCGCCGCCGAGGGGGCCATGGGCCTCGTCCCGGCGGGCACCTATGAACTGGGCGGCCCTGATACCGCCAGCTTCCGCGACCTGATGACGATGATGCTGGCCGAAATCCGGCGCAAGCGCCTGATCCTGACCATGCCGGGCTGGATGGCGCGCGGCGTGGCCCGCGCTCTGGGCGCGGCACAATTTCTGACTGCGGGCCTCTTTACCAACACCGTGCTGACGCAGGACCAGTTGAAAAACCTCGCCCGCGACAACGTGGTGTCGCCCGGCGCCAGGGGCCTTGCCGATCTGGGCATCACGCCCACGCCCATGGCGCTGATCCTGCCGACCTATCTGTGGCGCCACCGCCCGACCGGCCAGTTCACCGCCATGCGCGAAGCGGCGGATCAACTGCGCCGTCACGGCTGACGCAGCGGCCTGCGCGGGGCCTCGGTCATCTGACAGGCTGCGGGGAGCGTCTCTGCATCCTCGAGACCCGGCCCGACAGCAGGGAACATGCTCCTTGACATGCATCCTTGGCCGAGGCCAGCCCCCGACCTGGCGGGCGCTGGCCTATGGAGTGAAGCGGAAACGGTCCAGTGGCGCCGGGATCGCTTCGGGCGGGGAAACGCATGCGTTTCCTCATCCGCCCGGGCGAGGCGCGGGTTCAGGGGCTTTTCGACCACCCCTCTAACTGTAGGCCCAGACCAGCAGCACGACGCCCAGCACAACGCGGTAGACCACATAGGGCGTGAAACTGACCCGGTCCAGAAACCGCATCATCAGCGCCAGCGCGCCGTAAGCGGCGGCAAAGGCCAGCACCGCCGCCAGCGGCGCGTCGCGCCAG
>CALEZJ010000090.1 GCA_937927885.1 uncultured Paracoccaceae bacterium
GCATAACCTCGTCGCGCCCGTCGCCATTCAGATCGCGCGAGGCGATGCCCATGCCCCAGAGCGAGACGCGCGGCCAGCCATCGGCCTCGGTTAGAAAGCGGCGCTCGGCGATGTCCCACATCTGTTCATGCCCGCCGCGGATATAGTAATGCCGGTCGTTCGACAGCCGCAGGGTCAGGCGGTCGCGCGAGTCCCGGGCGGCCAGCATCGATAGGGTGCAAAAGCCGGGGCTGAGCGCCTCGGGCCGCCATCCCGCCCCCTCGGGGACCAAGAGCAGATTGTCGTCACAGGTGCCAAACGGCCCGGCGGGGTTGGCGCGGTCGACGTAATGGCCGATGGCGAGGGTGGGGCGGTCGCCGTCCCACCAGGCTGTGAAGGCGGTGGTCCAGCGGTCCTCGGCGGGCAGGCCCCAGGACGCGCTGACATCGGTGAACTGGCAATCCGGCCCGCCTTGCAGGATCATGTCCGGCCCGGCGCGCAGGATGAACAGGTCCAGAAATCCGTCGCCGTCGATATCAAGCGGATAGGCGCCCAGCGCGTGGTCTATTACCGGAAACGCGCCGGGGACAAAGCGCATCTGGCCCTGGTTGCGCAGGAACAGCATCGGCGCGTCACCGCCTGCGGCCAGCAACTCGGGCAGCGCATCGGCGTTGCAATCGAACGCCGCGACACCACCTCCGACGAAATGCTCCCACCAGCCGACATAGCTGTGCGCGGGCAGGGTGTCCGAGAGGTCCTGAAACCGCTGCGCCTGTGCGGGCGCCGCTGCAAGGACCAAGGCCAGAAGCCACCGCATCATGCCGCCCCCATCACCGTGTCGGTCACATGGGCCAGCGCCAGCGCTGCCGCCCCGCGCGCCCAGACCATGTCGCCCCAGGCATGAATTTCAATCCGGCAGGGTTTGCGGCCATGGTCCAGCGTCAGGGTCAAGGTTTCACCGATCACTTCGTCGGCGTAAAGGTAGTCATAGCGCATGCGTTCGCCGGACAGGATGATCAGCTCGGGATCGAACAACTGGATCACGTTCGACAAACCCAGCGCCAGATAACGGCCGGCGCGGCGAAAGATGGACCGCGCGGCCAGATTGCCGCCCTTGGCCTCGGCAAAGAGGCTCTCCAGCATCGCCTGCGGGCTGACCAGATTGCGCGGGTTGCGATCAAGCGCCGTGGCCGCCTCGCGCGCAAGGGCATAGTCAGCCAGATAGGCTTCGAGACAACCGCGTTGGCCGCAACGGCACAATGCGCCGTCCAGATGCACTTTGGTATGACCGAACTCCATCCCCATGCCGCGGGTGCCGCGATACAGGCGGTTGCCCAGCACCAGTCCCATTCCGACGCCGTGTTCGATGGTCACCACGGCGAAATCCGAGGTTGCCCGACCGGCGCCGAACCAGAGTTCGGCCAGTGTCAGCATGTTGGCGTCGTTCTCTACCAGCACGGGGCGCCCGATGCGTTGCGTCAGCGCGGCGCGCAAGGGCAGGTTGGCCGCGTTCAGCAAGGGCGACCATGGGATGTGGCCATCGGCGGGCTCGACCAGACCGGAAATGCCGATCCCGACTGCCGCGACATCGTCCAGCCCCAGTCCTGCCTCGGCCAGCACGCGGGCGATCAGGGTGGCGGTCTCGTCGCAGATCTGGTCCAGCGACTTGCGCACCGGGGGGGTGGGCAACATCGCTTCGGCCAGAATATTGCCGGCGAAATCCGCCAGAACGGCGGTGTGGCGTTCGTCGGACAGCTTGATGCCGATCACCCGATGCGCGCCGGGCACGACACACAACGCGACCGAGGGTCGCCCGCGCCCGCTTTCGCGGCGGTCGCGCAGCGGAGGTTTGTGCGGGTCGTCGGCCTCGCGCAGATAGCCCTGCGCGATCAGGTCCGATGTCAACTGCGTCACAGATCCGGCGCTTACCCCCAGCGCCCGTGTCACATCGGCCCGCGCGGCAAAGCCAACCGCTCGGATATGTTCGAAGATTTTCTGACGCAGGGGTTTGGGGTCCAGTGGCGGGCCTGGCAGCAGCGGGCCGCAGCCCGGCGGCGCCCCGTCATTGAGGGCCGGGCCGGAGGGATCAGCAGTGGTGTTAACTTCATCCATTGAACTATTGCGACTTTCTGCGATGCGGCGAGCGTCCAGTATACCTGATGCTTGCGCAATCATCGCCCTGTATTGGCAAGATAAGCACAGAAACGTCCCATGTGCGAGAATATTTATTTTGACACATGAAAGAAATCACCTATCATCCGTGACGTCGGGTCTCAGCCCGCGGCCCCGGGGATTCGGGGCTTACCAGGGAGGAATACATGCGTAAGGCAATTTTGGCCGCCGTTGTAGCAACGGCGGGTTTCGCCACATCGGCCATTGCCCAGGTCACCGTCGGGGTGAGCTGGTCGAATTTCCAGGAAGAGCGCTGGCGCACGGACGAGGCCGCCATCGTCGGCGCGCTGACCGCTGCGGGAGCGACCTATCTCTCTGCCGATGCGCAGGCTTCGTCGGCCAAGCAACTGGCGGATATCGAATCGCTGATCGCGCAGGGCGTCGATGCGCTGATCGTGCTGGCGCAGGACAGCCAGGCGATCAGCCCGGCCATGCAGGCCGCCGCGGATGCGGGCATTCCGGTGATTGCCTATGACCGCCTGATCGAGGACCCGAACGCCTTCTACATCACCTTCGACAACGTCGAGGTGGGCCGCATGCAGGCCCGCGCGGTGCTGGAGGCCGCGCCGAGCGGCAATTACGTCATGATCAAGGGTTCGAACACCGATCCGAACGCGGACTTCCTGCGCGGCGGTCAGCAAGAGGTGATCCAGGCCGCGATCGATTCCGGTGCCATCACCATCGTGGGCGAGACCTATACCGACGGCTGGCTGCCCGCCAACGCGCAGCGCAGCATGGAGCAGATCCTTGTCGCCAACAACAATGACGTCGATGCGGTGATCTCGTCGAATGACGGCATGGCGGGCGGCGTTGTCGCGGCGCTGGCGGCCGTGGGTCTGGATGGCATCCCGGTTTCGGGTCAGGACGGCGATCATGCCGCACTGAACCGTGTGGCGCTGGGCACCCAGATCGTGTCGGTCTGGAAGGACTCCCGCGTGCTGGGGCGTGTCGCTGGTGAGGTCGCGGTCGCGCTGGCCGGTGGCACCGCGCCTGACGCGATCGAAGGGTCGGCGCCGTTCCAGACCCCGGGCGGCAATACCGTCAATTCGATCCTGGTTGCCCCGGTTCCGGTGACCCGGGCCAACCTGTCGGTCGTTGTCGACGCCGGCTGGATTCCGCTCGATGTGCTGTGCCAGGGCGTGACCGGCGTGGCGCCCTGCCCGTGATCTGATCTGCCACGAAAGGCGCCCCGGGGTTCGCTCCGGGGCGTCCTGCGAGGGTTAGCACCGCAAGGTGCGTGCGGACGATGCCGACAGGGGGGCAGGGATGAGCAACACCGACGCCATGGCCGGACAGGCCGGGCCAAAGAAAAGCCTGGGCGAGACGCTGGGTCTGGACCCCCGTCTGATGGGCATGGTCATGGCCCTGGTCCTGATCGCCGTGGCATTTCAGATCTGGACCGGCATTCGCGCCATGGGGGCCTCGGCCGGATGGAATCCGCTGACCTGGCTGATCAACGGCCGGTTCCTGATCCCGCAGAACACCTACAACCTGGTGGTGCAGACGGTGTCCGTCGCCATCATGGCCACCGGCATGGTCTTTGTCAACGTGACACGGCACATCGACCTGGCCGTGGGCTCGCTTCTGGCGCTGTGCTCGGGCGTCATGGCGATGGCGCAGACGGTCTGGCTGCCGCACACACTGGGCCTTGGGCTGGGCCACTGGGCCATCGCGCCGATGGCCGTGCTGATGGGCATGGGGACCGGCGTCGTCATCGGCTCGTTGCACGGCTGGCTGATCGGCTATCAGGGGATCCCGTCGTTCATTGTCACGCTTGGCGGCCTGCTGATCTGGTCC
>CALEZJ010000091.1 GCA_937927885.1 uncultured Paracoccaceae bacterium
GCCCAGCGCCCGCTTTGCGGATACCCATGTGAATGCAGGGGTGGTCGCCGGGGACGGCGGCCAGGTCATCTGGCCGATGCTCATGGGGCCGATCCGGGCCAAGCACTACCTGATGACCGGCGCCTTCCTTTCGGCCGAGGAGGCGTATCAGTTCGGCATGGTGACCCGGCTCGTTGCCGAGGGCACCGTCCGCGACGAGGCGATCCGTTATGCGGACCTGCTGGCCTCCGGTCCGCCCGAGGCGATCAAGTGGACGAAATACGCGGTGAACAAGCTGATCAAGGATCAGGTCCAGCTGGGACTCGACATCGGTCTCGCACTCGAGGCGCTGACCTTCGATCTGCCCGGGCGCCGCGAGGCCGCCGCCGCCTTTGCCGCCAAGAAGAAGCGCTACGCCGAGTGACGCTTTGTCCACGCCGATCTTCACCAGACGCCGCAAGGCCGCAGGGGGAAACCATGACCATGACACTCGTTCGAACCCTTCAGGGTCGGTCACAGCCCGTCGCCAGCGACGCCTTCCGTCTTGCGATGCGCAACCTTGCAAGCGGTGTATCGATCATCGCCGCCGGCGAGGGCGACAACCGGCGCGGCCTCACAGTGACGGCGGTGACTGCCGTCACCGCGACCCCGCCCACCCTTGCGGTCTTTGTCAACCGGTCGGCCGAGGCGCATGACGTCATCAAGGCGTCGAACGCGTTCTGCGTCAGCGTCCTCTCCGACCGGCATGTCGAGGAGGCGACGCTGTTCTCGGGCCAGCGTGGCCTCAAGGGCGCCATCCGGTTCCAGCCGCTGAAATGGCATCGCCTTGCCACCGGGTCACCCGCCCTGACCACGGCGATTGCCAACATGGACTGCGAAGTCATCGAGTGCATCGGCCTTGGATCACACACGATGTTCCTTGGCCAGGTCATCGATACCCGATGCGACGACCAGTCCGCACCGCTGGTCTATCTGCGAACAGCCTATCACACGCCCCATCCCGTCACGGGAATACCGGAATGACGATGCCAGGAGAAGCCATGAAACACGGCGGTCAGGAGCCTGCTGTCACCTCGGGGTCGGAGATCCTGAAACAGACCATCACCGGGCTGCTGGCCGACAAGAGCCGCGCGCGCCCCGCGACCGTCGCTTACAGGACGCTGGGCCGCGATGGCTGGATCGACGTCACCTTTGACGCCCATGCGCGCCGGGTCGTCCGTGTCGGTCTGGCGCTGCAGGCAGCCGGGGTGGGCCGGGGCGACCGGGTCTGCATCATCGGCGACGTGTCGCCGGAATGGATGATCGCCGACGCCGCGACAATTGCCATCGGGGCAATCACGGTTGGTGCCTATTTCACCTCGTCACCCGAGGAGCTGGACTACTACCTCGAGGATTCCGGCGCCTGCCTGCTGTTTGTCGGCACCGCCACCCAACTGGCGATAGCCGCCCGGTCGCCACGGGCGCTGGGTCTCTCGCGGATCGTCGTCCTTGATCCGGACTGGCAGGCGGCCCCCGGGGACCCTGCGAACGCCTGTGCCGTTGCCGCGTTCGAGGGCGCTCCGGTGGCGGACCCGCTGGCGGTCCTGGCAAACTGGGCGGCGCTGGCGTTGCCCTCGGACATCGTCAGTCTGGGTTATACGTCGGGGACCACGGGCAAGCCCAAAGGCGTGATCAACACCCATGTCAACCTGCTGGGCGGTTCGCTGGCCAACCTCGCCGCGATCCCGTCAGCCTATGAACAGGAGACCCGCGTCGCAGTGCACCTGCCGCTGTCGCATATCGTCGCCCGGGTGCAAGCCGCCTGTTATCCGCTGATCTCGGAATGCGTGCCGCATTTCGGCAGGTCCTCGGCCAGCTACGAGGAGACCGTCCGCCTGACACGTCCCCATTATTTCGTTGCGCCACCCCGGTTCTTCCAGCGATTTGCAGCGACGATCCTGAACCATGTGAACGCAAGCCCGGCAGCGGAACGGGCCGATTACCGGCTGGCGCTGTCGATCTCGCGCCGGGTCCTGAAGGACCGTCAGACGCGACCCACGCGCAACGACCCGTTTCTGGCCGAACTGCATGACGCCTGCCAGCGACGCGTCTTTGCCCCGCTGCTGAGCGTGGTCGGATTCGATGAACTGCGCACCGTGGTCACCGCCTCGGCACCGATGCCGTCGGATGTGATGACCCTCTGGCAGCTCTGGGGGGTGAACCTGAAAGAAGCTTACGGGCAGACGGAAACCGTCGGCGCCAACATCGCGCAGCGCGAGGACTGGCTTCCGGCCGGGACAATCGGCTCGCCGATCGACGATCCGGCCTGGGAAACCCGGGTGGCCGAGAATGGCGAGATGATCGTGCGCGGGCCGGGTGTCACGCAGGGCTATTGGAACAACCCCGAAGCGACGGCCGAGGCACTGCGCGACGGCTGGCTCTATACCGGCGACATCGTCGAAGTGCAGAAGAACGGCCAGTTCAAGCTGATCGACCGCCGCAAGGAGATCATCAAGACGATCAACGGCAAGACCATCAGTCCGACGCAGATCGAAAACGAATTGCGTGGCAGCCCCTTCATCGCCGAAGCCGCGGTCATCGGTGAGGGCAGGAAGTACCTCACCGCCCTGATCGAGGTGGATCCCACCGTCGGCCTGCGCTGGGCGCAAGAGGTCGACCCGACGATCCGGACCTATGCCGACCTCTGCGGATCGCCCAAGGTGAAGGAAGCGTTGTGGGCCGAGGTCCTCAAGGCGAACCGCCGACTGGCCCGCGCCGAGCAGGTCAAGGACTTCACCATCCTGCCCGAGGAACTGACGCCCGAGATCGGTGTCGTCACGCCCACCCGCAAGAAGAAGCGGCGCGCGATCGCCGAACGCTACGCCACGCTCATCGCGTCGATGTACGACGAAACGGAAACCGAGCTGCTGGAAGGGGCACTCGGAAAGAAACTCGCAAGAAGCAAGTGAAACGCCTGAACACAGCAACAGGGAGAAAGACCATGCAAGGAACCTCCAGACGAGCCTTCATCCGGACCGCTGCTCTCGGATCCGCCGCCGCCGCCCTGTCCGGCAGCGGGGCGCAGGCCCAGGGCCGCACCAGCCTTCGCGCCACGCATTTCGTCCCCGAAACGTCGAGGATGTACCAGCTTTCGGCCGGACCCTTCGAACGGGCTCTGTCCGCCATCACCGATGGCGGCTTCACCGTCCAGGTCTTTGCCGGCGGCACCATCGCGCCTCCGCTGCAAAGCTACCAGGCGGTGCAGGACGGGCTGGTTGATGCCGGCATGGTGCCGCCGCTCTGGGCGGTGAACCAGGACCCGGCCAACAGCCTGTTCGGTGGCCACCCGGGCGGAATGAACGCCGACCAGCTGGTGAACTGGTACTATGCGGGTGGCGGGGAACAGCTTCTGGCTGAACACCGGCGCGCGACAATGGGCATGCACTCGATGCTGCTCTGCATGAACCCGTCCGAAATCTGGCACTCGCACAAGGAAATCCGCGTTGCCGAGGATCTGCGCGGCGTCCGGTTCCGCACCGCGGGGGCCTGGGCCACGATCCTCAACGAATATTTCGGCGGCGCGGCGACCACGGTGGGTCCGGCCGATGTTTACTCGATGCTGGAGCGTCGCGGCGTCGATGCCGCGGAATGGTCCACGCCCTCGGAAAACCTGGTCATGGGCCTGGAAGCGGCCGCGCCTTATGTGATCGTGCCGGGGATCCACGCCCCGGCGGCCTGCGCGGAACTGGCCATCCGCGCCGAGGTCTGGGACGAGATCGACGAAGCGACCCAGAGAAAGATCGCGATCGCAGCCCGCGAGACGGTCCTCGAATGCCTGACCCAGTGGAGGGCGGCGGACCTGACCGCGATGCAGACGATCCGCGAACGCGGGATCGAGGTCATCGAGATGGACCAGTCCCTGATCGACGCCATCCGCGCCGCGGGCCGCGACTGGGCCGAGGCCCAGGCGACCGCGCGTTCCGCGAACGGGGACGACTGGATGCGCCGTGTCACCGACTCCTACTACGCGTTCTTCGACAGTTGGCAGGCGAACAGCATCTGATCGCGTCCTGACCAGTTCCCGACTCCCGTGGATTGCCGGATAAACCCCGGCAATCCACTCCTTCGCCCAACAACAGGCAGGGCCTCCCGGTGTCATACGCACTCCGACTCGTCGACTTGCTTACCCGGATCACCGGGTATTTCGCCGCGCTTGGAATTCTGCTGATGATCGGCGTCATCCTCTACGAGGTGACGTTGCGGTACTTTTTCAACGCCCCCACGGTCTGGGCCTATGATGTTTCCTACATGCTGAACGGGACCGTCATCATGCTGGCAGGCGCGCTGGCGATGAAGCGGAACCAGCATGTCGTCATCGACATCGTGTCCCAGTTGTTCCGGCAGCGGACGAAGACGATCATCGAGGTCACGGTCTTCAGCCTGCTGCTGTTGCCGGCACTGGGG
>CALEZJ010000092.1 GCA_937927885.1 uncultured Paracoccaceae bacterium
CCCCTTCGAGGATTGAGAACCCCGCCCCGCCCCCCTATCTTGGCCGGGATCAGACAAAGGAGCAGCGACATGCTGAAGGGATTGGGCGGCCTTGGCGGCCTGGGCGACATGGGCAAGATGATGAAGGCCGCGCAGGAGATGCAGCAGAAGATGGCTGATCTTCAGGTGGCGCTGGACACGATCATGGTGCAGGGGGAATCCGGCGCGGGGCTGGTCAAGGCGACGGCGAATGCCAAGGGCGTGCTGAAAAGCCTGTCCATCGACCCGTCGATCTTTTCCGCCGAGGACAAGGAAGTGGTCGAGGACCTGATCCTGGCCGCGATCAAGGACGTGCAGTCGCGCGCGCAGGAGCGGTCACGCCACGAGATGGGCAATCTGGCCGAATCGATGGGCCTGCCGCGCGACATGAACCTGCCGGGGCAGTGACATGGCCTCGGCGCCCGGCGAGATCGAGGCGCTGATCGCCCTGATGGCGCGGCTGCCGGGCCTTGGCCCGCGCAGCGCCCGCCGCGCCGTGCTGCACATGCTGAAGAAACGCGCGACCGTGATGGAGCCCATCGCGCAGGCGCTTGCCCGGGTCAGCGCCAGAGCGCGCGAATGCAAGGTCTGCGGGAATATCTCGGACCACGACCTGTGCCCGATCTGCGCCGATCCGGGCCGCGCCAATGGCATCCTGTGCGTGGTCGAGGATGTGTCCGACCTCTGGGCGATGGAGCGCGCGGGCGGCTTTCGCGGGCGCTATCACGTTCTGGGCGGCACGCTGTCGGCGCTGGAATCGGTGGGCCCCGAGGTGCTGCGCATCCCGGCGCTGGTGGCGCGGGTGGCGGCGGACGGGCTGCGCGAGGTGATCCTTGCGCTGAATGCCACGGTCGAGGGCCAGACCACCGCCCATTACATCGCCGAGGCTCTGGCCCCCACCGGGGTCAGTGTCAGCGCGCTGGCGCGGGGGATGCCGATGGGGGGGGAGCTGGACTATCTCGACGACGGCACCATCGCCGCTGCGCTGGCCGCGCGGCGCCAGTTGTAGGGCGCAACTGCGGCGCGGAGCCCGCCGGGTTCCCCGCGCTCAGGCACGGGTGGAGCGGAATTCGAAGTCCAGGGTCATGGGTTCGCGCGCCCAGGGCAGGGGAAAGCGGGACGCCGCGCTTTCGGTGATGACCCAGCGCGTCCAGCGAATGCGTTTCGACATGGTGAACCTCCTCGACACCGGGGCGCATCGGGCGCCCCTCTGGCCCGGGAATGCCCGAGCAAAAGGGCGCAATCGCGGCGCGGTCGAGGAAAAGCCGGGGCCTTGGGGCGTTTTGCGCGCGTGCCTCGGCACGCGCCGGCCTCATAGCCGGATGCTGGAGATCAGCCGCCCGTAATCCGCCTCGTGGCTGTGCACCGAGCGGCGGAAGGAATAGAAGCGTTCCGGCATGAAATAGGTGCAATGGCGGGTCCATTCGGCATGGCCGATGCCCGCGTCGCGCAGTCTTTTCAGGCCGAACCCCGCCAGATCAAAGAGATAGCGGTCTCCCTCGCCATTGGCGAAGAACCAGGCGAAATCCGGGTCCTCGGCGGTGAAGGCGTCCAGAAACTCGGGCCCCACCTCGTAGGCGCGCTGGCTGATGCAGGGCCCGATCACCGCGACGGTCTCGGCGCGGTCGGCCCCCAGCGCCTCCATCGCGTCCAGCGTCGCCTCCAGCACCCCGGCCAGCGCCCCGCGCCAGCCCGCATGCACGGCGGCGATCACGCCTGCGTCGGGATCGGCCATCAGGATCGGCATGCAATCGGCGGTCAGCACGCTGAGCGCAAGACCCGGCACATCGGTGACCAGCGCATCGGCGCGGCCCTGCGGCCCGGGGCCGGTGACCGTGACCACCTCGGCCGAATGGATCTGATGCGCGCCGATCAGCCGGTCCGGTTCGACCTGCATCGCCTGCGCCACGCGCGCGCGGTTGATCGCCACGATGTCGCTTTGATCCGACGAGCCCGCCCCGCAATTGAGCCCGGCGAAAATCCCCGACGAGGCGCCGCCGCGCCGGGTGAAGAACCCGTGCCGGATGGGGGCCAGCGCATCGGCGGTCAGGATTTCCAGCGTCATTCGGCGGCCTTCGGAGCGGGGGCAAAGCCCGGGGGCAGGGGCGCGCCCGCACGCACCAGCGCGAGCGCCTTGAACACAGTTCCCATTTCCGCCCCGTCGGTCAAGCGCCGATGCGCGGCCTTGTGCTGGCGCAGCGCCTCGCCGGTCAGGGACTGCGCCAGACGCGCCGCGCGCGCGTCGATGCCCAGCGCGCGCAAGAGGTCCCCTTGCGGGGTCAGCGCGCTGGCGGTCAGGCCGGGGGCAGAGCGCGCGAGCGCCTCGAAATCGACATGCGCGGTCAGGTCGGCGGCGCCAGGGTCGGCGAAGGGATCGGCAAAGGCATGATCTTTCACCGCCTGAAAGGTATCGCCCCGGCTGCGCCATCCGCCGTAATCGACGATCAGCGCCGCGCCGCCGTGCCGGGCGATGCGCGCCTGAAGCGCCTGCATCACCGGCCCGGCGGCGGGGCAGGTTTCGACCACCTCGCCCTCGCGCGTGTCGGCCAGCCTGTGGGCCAGATCGGCCAGCGGCGCGGGCGGGGTCAGGCCGCGCGCCAGGTTCCCGCCGTCGAGCCCCACCACCACCTCGCGCCAGCCGCCGCCCGCCCGGACGAATTGCCGGATCGGCAGCGCGTCGAAGAATTCGTTGGCGACAAACCACAGCGGGGTTTCGGGCAGGGCATCGACCGAATCGTGCCAGGTCACCGGCACCCCCGCCAGCCTTTGCGCCTGCGCCGCGCGAAGGACGGGCGAGGCCTCGACCAGATGCACCTGCACGCGCGCGTGAAACCCCGGCACGGCGCGTGTCGCGCGCCAGATGTCGGCCATCAGCGTGCCGCGTCCCGGTCCGGCCTCGGCCAGCGCGGCCTTTGGTGACCCCTGATCCAGCCAGTTCTGCGCGAGGCAGAGGCCGATGAGTTCGCCGAACATCTGGCTGATTTCGGGCGCGGTGGTGAAATCCCCCCCGGCGCCCAGAGGATCGCGCGTGGCGTAATAGCCATGCTGCGGGTTCAGCAGGCATTCGGCCATGTAGTCGGCCAGGGTGATCGGCCCCGTGGCGGCGATGCGCCGGGCCAGGGCCGAGGCCAGATCGCTCATCCCCGCCGCCGCGCCGTCAGGATCAGCGCAAGGCCCAGAATCACCATCGGCAGGCTGAGTGTCTGGCCCATGGTCAGGCCGAAACTGCCCAGGCGCACGACATAGCCGGCCGGGTCCTCGGCCAGGAATTGCGCGTCGGGCAGTCGCCAGATTTCCACCAGCATCCGGGCCAGCCCGTAGCCGGCCAGGAAGATCCCCGTCACCAGCCAGGGCCGCCTGAGCGCCGAGAGGCGCGTTACCGCCACCCAGATCACCAGCCCCAGGAGCAGCCCTTCCAGCCCCGCCTCGTAAAGCTGGGTGGGGTGGCGCGCGCAGGCATGGGGCCAGTCGGGCGGGCAGATCGCCGCGCCACCGGGGAACACCACGCCCCAGGCGACCGTCGTCGGATGGCCCCAGAGTTCGGCGTTGATGAAATTCGACAGCCGCCCCAGGAACAGC
>CALEZJ010000093.1 GCA_937927885.1 uncultured Paracoccaceae bacterium
ACATCCAGCTTGTCCCAGGGCAGGTCCATCGCGAAGGCCGCCGAGGTGGCGTCGCAGATCGTCAGGCCCGCGCGGTTCGCCGGGATCGCATCGCCGTTGGGCACCCTTACGCCACTGGTCGTGCCATTCCAGGTAAAGACAACATCATTGTCCCAGTTCACAGTTGTGAACTCGACAATCCGGCCATAGGGCGCCTTGCGCACGGTGGCGTCCAGCTTCAACTGCTTGACCACATCGGTCACCCAGCCCTCGCCGAACGATTCCCAGGCCAGCATGTCCACGCCGCGGGCACCCAGCATCGTCCACATCGCCATTTCGACGGCGCCGGTGTCGGAGGCGGGCACGATGCCGATGCGGTAATCGGCGGGCACGCCGAGGATTTCGCGCGTCAGGTCAATCGCTTCGGCCAGCTTGGCCTTGCCGACGGCGGCCCGGTGCGAGCGGCCCAGCGGGGCGTCGGCGAGCATGTCGAGCGAGAATTGGGGGATCTTGGCGCAGGGGCCCGACGAAAAACGCGGGTTTGCCGGGCGCGCGGCCGGGGTCGTGTCAACCATCTCTGGTATCCTCTCAGATATACGCCCCTCGTTGGGGAGGGGTGTCCCGCCACAGGGCTTAGCCGCGCCGCGGCACTGGCACAAGCGGGATAATTGGCCTAAAGCGGCGCTTGAGGCGGCGAAAACGACGCCACAGGTTCACGATCGGAAACTTCGCATGTTCACCGCCACCCTGCTGACCCATCCCGCAACCCCGGTTCTGGAGGGCGCGCTGGTCGAAACCCTGCGCAACGCCTGCGGCGGCGGCGCCGCGCGCTGGCTGAACCCCGGGATTGCCGCCGAATTCGACCTGCCCGCCCTGCCGTCGAATCGCTGGGACATCTGGACCGACGTGCAGGCCCTGGGTGTGGATCTGTGTTTCCAGCCCTCGGCGGGGCGCAGGAAGGCGATGCTGCTGGCGGATATGGATTCGACGATGATCCAGCAGGAATGCATCGACGAACTGGCCGACATGGCCGGGGTCGGCGCCCATGTGGCGGCGATCACGGCGCGGGCGATGAATGGCGAGCTCGATTTCGAGGCCGCGCTGATCGAGCGGGTGGGGCTGCTGAAAGGTCTGCCCGTGTCGGTGATCGACCGCGTCCTGGCCGAGCGCATCACGCTGATGCCCGGAGGGCCGGTGCTGCTGGCGACGATGAAGGCGCATGGCGGGCACGCGGCGCTGGTGTCGGGTGGATTCACCGCCTTCACGTCGCGGGTGGCGGCGATGCTGGGCTTTGACGAGAACCGGGCCAACACCCTTTTGGCCGAAGCGGGCGTTCTGACCGGCGATGTGGCGCGCCCCATCCTGGGCAAGCAGGCCAAGGTGGATGCCCTGCATCAGATCACCGCACGGTTGGGGATCACGACCGCCGAGGTGATGGCGGTGGGCGACGGCGCCAACGATCTGGGGATGCTGCATCTGGCGGGCTCGGGCGTGGCGCTGCACGCCAAGCCTGCCGTTGCAGCGCAATGCGATCTGCGGGTGAACCACGGCGATCTGACCGCTCTGTTGTATTTGCAGGGTTACGCGGCGGCGGATTTCGCGGCAGTGTGAGGACAGCCCGGGCGGCAGGTGTCGCAAGGTGAGTATTTGCAGCAAGATGAAGGGGCAAGGTCAGCCCCTTTGGTGGAGCAAGGCATGGGTGACGAGAGCATTTTCATCGGTGGCGGTGGGCCCGAGTATCGCACGGCGCAGCATCTGTTGCTGAAGTACGGCAACCGTCACGGGCTGATCGCCGGGGCGACCGGGACCGGCAAGACGATCACCATGCAGGTCATGGCCGAGTCGTTTTCCCGCGCCGGGGTTCCGGTGTTTCTGACCGACATCAAGGGCGATCTGGGCGGCATGGCGGTAGCGGGCGCGCCGCGCGACGCCTTTGCCCGGCGGGCCGAGCAGATCGGCCTGTCGGATGTGGGCTATGCCGCGATGCCGGTGACCTTCTGGGACCTTTTTGGCGAACATGGCCACCCGGTCCGCGCGACGATTGCCGAGATGGGACCCCTGCTGCTGAGCCGGATCATGGAATTGACCGAAGCGCAGGAAGGCGTCATCAACGTGGCCTTCCGGCTGGCGGATGAACAGGGATGGCCGATCCTCGACCTGCCGGACCTGCGCGCGGTGTTGCAGTTCCTGGTGGAAAACCAGCGCGAGATGTCGGCGAAATACGGCAATGTCACCACCGCCAGCGTGGGGGCGATCCAGCGCCGCCTGCTGGTGCTGGAAAATCAGGGCGCGCGCAGCTTTTTCGGCGAGCCCGCGCTGGACATCCGCGACCTGATGCTGGTGCGCGGGGGGCAGGGGCAGGTCAACATCCTGCATGCCGAAAAGCTGATGAACACGCCGCGGCTCTATGCGACCTTCCTGTTGTGGCTGTTGTCCGAACTGTTCGAGGAACTGCCCGAGGTGGGCGATGCGGACAAACCGAAGCTCGTGTTCTTTTTCGACGAGGCGCATCTTCTGTTCAACGGCGCCCCGAGGGCGCTGGTCGAAAAGGTCGAGCAGGTGGCGCGGCTGATCCGCTCGAAGGGGGTGGGGATCTATTTCATCACCCAGAACCCCGACGATGTGCCGGATTCGATTCTGGCTCAACTGGGCAACCGGGTGCAGCACGCGCTCAGGGCCTTTACCGCGCGCGACCAGCAGGCCCTGCGCAAGGCGGCGCAGACCTATCGCCCCAATCCGCGGTTCTCGACCGAAGTGGCGATCCGCGAGGTCGGCGTGGGCGAGGCGGTAACGTCGTTCCTCGAAAACAAGGGCGTGCCCGGCATGGTCGAACGCACCCTTGTGCGCCCGCCGTCCAGCGCGATGGGACCGGTCGATGCGCCAACCCGGGCGCAGGTCATCGCGCGCTCGCCGGTGGCGGGGCGCTATGACCGCGCCATCGACCGCGATTCCGCGCATGAAATGCTGGCCCGGCGCGAAGCCGAGGCCGCGCGCGAGGCCGGACAGGCGACCAGCGACGAGCAATATGCCCGCGCCCGCCGCTATCAGCCGCCCGGTGCGATGACCACGCGGCCCGCCCCGGCCGAGCCCCCGCGCAGCCGTGCCCCGGCCGCACGGTCCTCGCGCAGCGATTCTCCGGTGGATGCCTTTACCAAATCGATGGCGCGCTCGATCGGCACCAGGGCGGGCAGCGCGATCGTGCGGGGGGTGCTGGGGACGCTGTTCCGGGGACGGTAAAGGCCCTTCCCCGCCGCGCCGGAATGATGTCGTTCACTTATTGTTCACTTTCGGATGCGACGCTGTGCAAGGGCGCGCGATGATCCGGGGGTGTCGATGCGGGGCGGACGAACCTTGTGGATCCGGTTTTGGACCGCGTTGGCCTCAGCCGCCCGGCGTCATGGCCTTGCGTTGCCGCGCCCGCTCCAGCCCCAGTTGCCGCTCGCGCCAGATGATGGCGATGCCGGCGCTGACCACGATCCCGGCGCCGGTCAGCATGGTCAGCGTCGGCACCTCGTCGAACACCCAATAGCCGATCACCAGCGCCAGCAGGATCGCCGCGTAGTCGAACGGGGCGATGACCGAGGCATCGGCCTCGCGGTAGCTCGACGTCAGGAAGATCTGGCCGACCCCCCCCATGAGGCCGATGGCGACCAGGAGCGCGGCCTCGCGCACCGTGGGCATGGCCCAGCCATAGGGCAGGGTCAGCAGCGACAGGCATGCGGCGGTGATCGAGAACCAGAACACGATGGCCGACGTCTGCTCTGTGGCCACCAGACGGCGCACGGTGACCTGTGCCAGGGCCGTGCAGACCGCACCCGTGAGCGCCAGCATCGCGCCGAGAGCCTCGGCAGTGTCGGCGGCGCCGCTCAGCGACAGGCGGGGCGACAATACGACCATCACCCCGATCAACCCGACCAGCACCGCGCTGAAACGGAAGATGCGCACGTCCTCGCCCAGGAAGATCGCGGCAAAGACCACCAGCAGCAAAGGCGCGGCAAAGCCGATGGCAGTGACCTCGGGCAGCGGCAGATACGCCAGCGCGGCAAAGCCGAATCCCATGGCACTGACCCCGATCAATCCGCGCCAGAAATGCCCGAAGGGCCGCGAGACCTTGAGCCCGGTGCGCAACTCGCCGCGCCAGGCCAGCCAGATCAGGATCACCGGAACCGCGAAGGCCGACCGGAAAAAGACCGTCTCGCCGGGGGGGATCGTATCCGAAATCGACTTTACCAGCGACGCCATGGCGACGAAAATCGTCACCGCTATCAATTTGTAGGTGATGCCGAGAAGGGGACGCATGCGCTGGGGGCCAATAGTGAACCTGTTCACTATTCCATCAATGCAGCGCCGCGGCAACCCGGGTCAGACGCTCATCCAGCGTCGCAGTTCGATTTCGGACTCGCCGTGCATGTCGGCACCAGTCCCCGCCATCACGGCCTCGCCCCGGTCGAGCACCACGAAATGGTCGGCCAGCACACGGGCGAAATCGAAATACTGCTCGACCAGGACGATGGCCATTCCCGCCTCGCCGCGCAGATATTCGATGGCGCGGCCGATGTCCTTGATGATCGAGGGCTGGATGCCCTCGGTCGGCTCATCAAGAACCAGCAATTTCGGCTGCATCACCATCGCCCGCCCGATTGCCAGTTGCTGCTGCTGCCCGCCCGACAGGTCGCCGCCCCGGCGCCCCATCATGTCCTTCAGCACCGGAAACAGGGTAAAGACCGCATCCGGAACCTTGCGCGCGCCGCGCGGCAGCGTGGCAAAGGCGGATTCGAGGTTCTCGCGCACCGTGAGCAGCGGAAAGATCTCGCGCCCCTGCGGCACATAGGCGATGCCGCGCCGCGCCCGCTCGGCGGGGGCCAGCCGGGTGATGTCCTGCCCCTGCCACAGGATGCGCCCGCCCGAGGCCATCTGCCGCCCGACGATCGCCCGCATCAGCGACGTCTTGCCAACCCCGTTGCGGCCGAGAACAGCGGTCACCTTGCCGGGCTCGGCGCGCAGCGACACCCCGCGCAGCGCCTGGGCGGCACCGTAATGCAGGGTCAGTTCGGAAATTTCCAGCATGTCAGCGCCCCAGATAAACCTCGATCACATCCTCGCGCGAGGACACGTGATCGAGCGAGCCTTCGGCCAGCACCGAACCCTGATGCAGCACCGTCACCCGGCAATTCAGCGCGCGGACGAAATCCATGTCATGCTCGACGACAATCACGGTGCGCTCTCCGGCAATGGATTTCAGCAATTCCGCCGTCTCCATCGTCTCGGCATCGGTCATCCCGGCGGCGGGTTCATCGACCAGCAACAATTGCGGTTCCTGTGCCAGCAGCATGCCGATCTCCAGCCATTGCTTTTGCCCATGGCTGAGATTTGCCGCCAGATCCTGCCGCTGCCCCGCCAGCCGGACCTGCTCCAGAAGCGCGGTCACCTTCGTGTCTTCCGCCGGTGTGCTGCGATGAAAAAGCGTGGCAAACACGCCGCGCCGCGCCTTCAGCGCCAGACGGATGTTGTCCTCGACACTGTGCGTTTCGAACACCGTCGGCTTTTGGAACTTGCGACCGATCCCCAGCCGCGCCACCCCGGCCTCGTCGATGCGGGTCAGGTCGGTGTCGCCATTCCAGCGCACCACGCCCTCGTCAGGTCGGGTCTTGCCGGTGACTATGTCCATGAAGGTGGTCTTGCCCGCCCCGTTCGGGCCGATGATCGCGCGGAGCTCGCCCGGCATCACCGCCAGAGAGAGGCCGTTGATCGCCTTGAACCCGTCAAAGCTGCGCGTCACCGCGTCGAGATAAAGGAGCGCGGCGGAACTGGGGTGAGTGCTGGCAGGGGGCGTCATGCGGGAACCCTCCGGGGTTTGGAGCCTGCCGGGCGAAACCGGTCGGCGAGGCCCAGAAGGCCCTTTGGCAGCACCAGCGTCACGAGGATGAACAGCGCGCCCAAGGCGAACAGCCACAGATCGGGGAAATTGGCGGTCAGCCAGCTTTTCAGGCCGACCACCACCAGCGCGCCCAGTGCCGCGCCGACC
>CALEZJ010000094.1 GCA_937927885.1 uncultured Paracoccaceae bacterium
GCCAGGTGCGGGTGATGACCTCGCCCACCCGTCCCATTGCCTGGCTGTCCGACGAGAGGATCGAGAACGCGCCCATGTCGTGCAGGATGTCCTCGGCGGCGATGGTTTCCCGCCGGATGCGCGATTCGGCAAAGGCCACGTCCTCGGGCACCTTGCGGCTGAGGTGGTGGCAGACCATCAACATGTCGAGATGTTCCTCGATCGTGTTCACCGTGTAGGGCATGGTCGGGTTCGTCGACGACGGGATCACGTTTTGCGACGAGACCACCTTGATGATGTCAGGCGCATGGCCACCGCCCGCACCCTCGGTGTGAAAGGCGTGGATCGTGCGGCCCTTGATCGCGGCCAGGGTGTTTTCGACAAAACCCGATTCGTTCAGCGTGTCGGTGTGGATCATGACCTGCACGTCCATTGCATCGGCGACGCTCAGGCAGCAGTCGATGGCGGCCGGGGTGGTGCCCCAATCCTCGTGCAATTTCAACGAACAAGCCCCGGCGCGGACCATTTCCTCGAGCGCGTCCGGGCGGCTGGCGTTGCCCTTGCCCGCCAGCCCGATGTTCATCGGCAGGCAGTCAACCGCCTGCAGCATCCGCCCGATATGCCAGGGGCCGGGGGTGCAGGTGGTGGCAAGCGTCCCATGCGCAGGGCCTGTGCCGCCGCCGAGCATGCAGGTGATGCCCGAATGCAGCGCATCCTCCACCTGCTGCGGGCAGATGAAATGGATATGGGCATCCATTCCGCCGGCGGTCAGGATCTTGCCCTCGCCCGCGATGATCTCGGTCCCGGGGCCGATGGGGATGGTGACTCCGGGCTGCGTGTCGGGGTTGCCCGCCTTGCCGATCGCGGCGATGCGGCCGTCGCGCAGGCCAACGTCGGCCTTGTAAATTCCTGTATGATCAAGGATCAGCGCGTTGGTGATGACGGTATCCATGCTGCCCTCGGCCCGTGTCAACTGGCCCTGGCCCATGCCGTCGCGGATCACCTTGCCGCCGCCGAACTTGACTTCGGACCCATGGAGCGTGAGGTCCCGCTCGACCTCGATCAGCAGGGCGGTGTCACCCAGTCGCACCCGGTCACCGGTGGTCGGGCCATACATGTCGGCATATTGCGGGCGGGGGAGGGCAAAGGGCATGGGAACCTCACGCAGGGTTGGGTTGCGCGGCGCGTCGGATCAGGGCACGCAGGTCCCCGGGCGAACGAAGGTGGATCGAGATGAGCGTTGCGATGCTGGTCGGATCGGGGATTCTGGCGTTTCCGGCGGCATTGCCGCTGCTCGTCTTGCTGGTCTGGCGCTGAACCGGGCGCATCAGAGATCCCCCATCACCGCGCCGTTGAAGCCCATGACACGACGCGCGCCCTCATAGGGGATCAGCCGCACCTCGCGGGTCTGGCCGGGTTCGAACCGCACGGCGGTGCCGGCCGGAATGTCCAGCCGCTGACCACGCGCGACGGTGCGGTCAAAGGCCAGGCCGGGATTCGTTTCGGCGAAGTGATAGTGCGAGCCCACCTGGATCGGGCGGTCGCCGGTGTTGGCGACCATCAGCACCGTGACCGGCGCGCCCGCGTTCAGGATGATGTCGCCCTGCGCGCAGAGGATTTCACCCGGGATCATCTTAGGCCACCGCCAGAACGGCACCGGCCAGCGCCGCCGCCCCGCCCACGAGCCGAAGCGGCATCGGCGCCAGCAGCCGACCTGCCGCGAGACCGACGAGATGCAGCGCCGCCGTCGCCAGTGTGAAGCCCGTTGCATAGAGGGTCAGTCCGGCGTCCGGCCCTTCGGCCCCGTGCGCCCAGCCATGTGCCGCGCCAAAGACCGCGACCAGCGGCACCATGGCCACCATGGGCAGCCGCACCGCCAACGCCACCATCACGCCCAGAAGGAGGATCGAGGCGAGGATCATCGGCTCGACCGCCGGAAAGGGCAGACCGGCAAGACCGATCATCCCCCCGGTGACCATCGCCGCGAGGAAGCTGACCGGGGTCGCCCACAGCGCGCGACCCCCGACCTGCGCCGCCAGGAGGCCAACCGCCACCATCGCCAGCACATGGTCGGTGCCGCCAACCGGATGCGACAGGCCCGCAAGGAACGATTCCCCCTCGTGGCCCGCATGGGCCAGCGCGACCGAGGGCAGAAGCAGGATCATAAGGGACAGGGGCAGGGCGCGCATCGGAACCTCTCAACGGATGGGATGGTGAACGGTGACAAGTTTGGTGCCATCGGGAAATGTCGCCTCGACCTGCACGGAATGGATCATCTCGGGCACGCCCTCCATGCATTGATCCCGTGTGATCACATGGGCGCCGGCCTCCATCAGATCCGCGACGCGCCGCCCGTCGCGGGCGCCCTCGACGACGAAATCGGTGATCAGGGCCACCGCCTCGGGGTGGTTCAGCCTGACCCCGCGGGCCAGCCGCCCGCGCGCCACCATGGCTGCCAGGCTGATGAGAAGCTTGTCTTTTTCCCGTGGGGTCAGGTTCATCGAAGGCTCCTAGAGTTGCCACACGCGGGGCAGTCCGCCGGGGCGCAGCACGGCCAGGACGCGGGCGATCTGGCGCCTCAGCGGCCAGCCGTCCTGCGCCAGCATCCTGAGCGTGAGTTTGCCGTCAAATCCCGAGGCTGCGGCGCGCACCCCCGACTCGCCCAGCGCGGCGCGCACCGGGCCCAAGGCATCGGCGGCGCCCGGCGCCACCAGGGCAAGGCTGGCAAAGGCACGCGCGCCCGCCAGAGTGGCGGGGCCGGCCAGCGCGGTTTCGTCCAGCTTCAGCGCCTCGACCAAGAGCGGGCGCCCGGCGCGGGTCACCTCGCGGCGGTCGTCCAGCGCCAGCCGCGTGACGGTCTCGCCCATCGCGGCGCGACCCAGCACGATGGATTCGACCATCAGGCATTCGGCCGCCGGGCCCAGATCGATGCGCGTGCGGCGGGTCAGCGCGGCGCGGTCAAACAGGATCGTCTCTTGCGGGAGCCAGTCCAGTCGCCCGGCCGTGACGCTCAGCCTCACGCTGACTTCGGCCCGGCCCTCGTCGGCGCGATAGGCGCGTTCGGCGGTCTGGGTGGTGGCGCTGGTGGCGCGGTCGGTGGTCAGCGCATAATCCAGCCGGTCGCCCCCGGTCAGCCCGCCGGCCGTGTTCAAGAACACCACTTCGGGCAGGCTGCCCGCCAGCAGGATCGCCTTGGCCGAGCCGCGGGTATAAAGGCGCCGCACATGCCCGGCGCGCAGCACCACCTCGGCGGTGCCCTCAGTGCGTTGGTGGATGGCGACGGGTCTGGCGGTCATGGCGGCAGTCAAGGACGGCCCCGGGCCCAGGTTCAAGCGAGGCCAGGGGCGATGCGCCAGGCCGGTCGCGGGATGCGCGGATTTTGCTCGGGAAATGGGCGATGGGGTGAGAAAACGGGCAAATGCCGAAGATAGTGGCGCCGATAATGGCGTCGGTGCGGCTTTGTGTGGCAGTCGGACCGGCGCGTGGGCTCGCCTTGCCCCGGGCTGCGAAACTTGCCAGCATGCGCCAAAGCCAGGGCCTGAACCACGGACCACCATGACCCCCGATGCCAACCGGGCCTTTGCCCGCTACCGAGCGATCGACCACATTCTTCCCGCCGTGGCGCGTGGTTATCCGCCGTTCAGCCTGCCGGTCGATGATCTGCGCGGGGTCTTCGGACAGGTCGACGGGTTCATTCTGGATGCCTTTGGGGTGCTCAATGTCGGAGACGGGGTGCTGACGCGGGCGGTCGAGCGGGTCGGCCAGATGCGCGCGGCGGGCAAACGGCTGGTGGTGCTGACCAATGGTGCGAGCGCGACGGCGGAGCAGGCGCTGGCGAAATACCAAGGCTGGGGATTCGACTTCACACCAGACGAGGTGATTTCCAGCCGCGATCTGGCGGGAGCGGTCCTGGTCGGGCGCGGCGGGCTTTGGGCGGCCATCGCGCCCGAAGGGGCGGCGTTTGGCGACCTCGACTGCGAGGTGCGCGCGCTGGACGATTCGCTGTTGGAGCGCGCCGACGGGTTCCTGTTCCTCGGCTCGCAAGGCTGGACTCCGGCGCGGCAAGCGGCGCTGGTGGCAGCCTTGCGCGAACGCCCGCGCCCGGTGATCTGTGCCAATCCCGACATCGTCGCCCCGCGCGAGGGGGGATTCACCTGGGAGCCCGGGCATTTCGCCGTCGATCTGCCGGTGCCGGTCGAGTTTCACGGCAAGCCCTTTGGCGGCGCCTTCGCGGCGGCGCTGGCGCGGCTGGACCTGCCTGCGCACCGCGTGGCGATGGTCGGCGACACCCTGCACACCGATATCCTTGGCGGGCGCGCGGCGGGGTGCCGGACGGTTCTGGTCGCCGGACACGGGTTTCTGGCCGGGCTGGACCCGGCTCCCTTCATCACGGCATGCGGCATCGTGCCGGATTTCATCGCGGCGCGGACATGACCCACAAGCCCTTGAAACCCGGCGAGGTTCTGGCTGCGGTGTCACCCGGCGCCGATGCTGCGCTGGCCTTTGTCGGTCATGCCGAGACCCCCTGGAAGCAGCTTTCGGAGTGCCCAAAAGCCCCTGACCACGACGGTCCCGACTGCGCGTTGGTTCTGCACCCGGACTGGGCCCCCGCGCTGGCGGGAATCGAGCGGTTCGATTGGATCGAGGTGCTGTTGTGGTTTCACCGGGCGCGGCGCGACCTGTTGCTGATCGCACCCGACCATGCCGAGGGGCCGCGCGGCGTGTTTTCCCTGCGCTCGCCGGTGCGGCCCAATCCGGTTGCCGTCAGCCGCGTGCGGCTGGTGGCGCGGCAGGGCAACCGGCTGGTGGTGCGTGGGCTCGATGCGCTCGACGGCACGCCGCTGATCGACATCAAACCCGCGCGCTGACGGGTTACTCGCTGGGGTGCGGGCCGGGGTTGCGATCAGCCAGCGGGATTTCGCGCATCGCCAGGGTGACCAGCGCACCCGCCAGCGCCAGCGCTGCGACGATCCAGTAGATTGGCGACAATGCGTCGACCACCATCAGCGCGACCCCATCGCGTGCCTCGGGTGGCAACTGGGCCAGCATGTGCGGCGCCATCTCCAGATTGCCGCCGGTTCCCAGCCGCGTGGCCAGAAGCGCGCCAAAGAGCGCCACCGCCAGCGATCCGCCGATCTGGCGGAACATCACCCCCGAAGCGGTCGCGGTGCCCAGAAGGCTGCGTGGCACGGCATTCTGCACTGCTGTGGTCAGCACCGGAAACACCAGCCCGACACCAAAGCCGAACAGCACCAGCGTCGCGGAAAACAGCCAGATCGACAGATCGACGCTGATCTGCGTCAGCACCAGCGCGCCCAGTGCCGCGACCGGCATCCCCGCCAGCGGCAGCAACCGATAGCGGCGGGTCGCGCGCATGTAGCGGCTGGCGACCGTCGTGGCCAGGATGATCCCCGCTGTCATCGGCGCCATCAGAAGGCCCGACACCATCGGCGTGACTCCGCGCGCCAGTTGCAGGAACAGCGGCAGGAACGTGG
Organism: uncultured Paracoccaceae bacterium; assembly: GCA_937927885.1. Lineage (GTDB taxonomy): Bacteria > Pseudomonadota > Alphaproteobacteria > Rhodobacterales > Rhodobacteraceae > Pararhodobacter. The sequence goes on from CALEZJ010000094.1 coordinate 5,475, forward strand.
TGGCGCCCAGCAGCACCGCGCCGGTCAGCAGGCTGAGGATCGAGGTGGTGGTAAAGACATTGCCGCGAAAGAGGTCGAGCGGCAGGATCGGTTCCTCGGCCCGGGCTTCGATGACGATGAAGGCGGCGACCGCGGCCAGCGACAGGGCCGCGAGGCCCAGGGCCTGCGGCGAGGTCCAGGCAAAGCTGTGACCGCCCAGCGAGGTCACCAATGTCAGCGCCGCCAGCGCGACCGACAGCGCCGCCGCCCCGGCCCAGTCGATGCGGTGGCGCTCGGTGCGGGTCTGGCGCGGGAACGAGGTGGCAAAGACGAGGACCGCCAGCACGCCCAGCGGCAGGTTGATGAGGAAGATCCAGTGCCAGCTGACATATTCGACGAACCAGCCGCCAATCAGCGGCCCGATCATCGACGAGATCGAGAACACCGCCGCGAACATGCCCTGGATCTTGCCGCGTTCGGAGGCGCTGAGCACATCGCCCACGACCGACAGCGCGAGGACGAACAACCCGCCGCCGCCCAGCCCCTGCAC
>CALEZJ010000095.1 GCA_937927885.1 uncultured Paracoccaceae bacterium
CCATCGGGTGGTTGAAGGCCAGGCGCAGCGAGGTGTCGATATCCTCGGCGCTGGCCACCCCTTCGGACAGCATCCACATCGCCTCGTTGCCCAACATTGCGGAGATCCGGCTGGTGGTGAAGCCCGGCGCTTCGTTGACCAGGATATGCGTCTTGCCGATACCCTCGGCCCAGGCGCGGGTGCGCGTGACGGTCTGGTCCGAGGTCTGCAGGCCCCGGATCACCTCGCACAGCTTCATCTTGTGCACGGGGTTGAAGAAATGCATCCCCACCACGCGCTCGGGGCAAGGGATCGAGGCGGCGAGTTCGGTGATCGACAGGGCCGAGGTATTGGTGGCAATGACCGTGTCGGGCGCCACATGGGCTGCCACGGTTTTCAGGATCTCCAGCTTGACGCCAAGATTCTCGGTCGCGGTTTCCACCACCAGATCAGACCCTGTGACGCCTGCGCCCAGATCGGTGCTCAGGCCCAGCCGGGCCTCGACCCCGGCGCGCACCTCGGCAGAGACCTTTCCGCGCGCGACGCCCTCGTCCACGATGGCCAGGACGGCCGCACGCGCCTTATGCAATTGATCGTCCTTGACGTCTACCAGTGTCACGGCATGACCTGCGACGGCAAAGCCGTGCGCGATGCCCAAGCCCATCTGCCCCGCCCCGACGACGGTTACCCGGTCAGTTCTTGCCACGTCGCATTCTCCTTCGTCGGTGTCCTATTCCCCGGTGAACCGGGGGGGTCGCTTTTCGGCAAAGGCCCGTCCGGCCTCGGTCTTGTCCGCCGTTCCGGACAGCAGAGCAAAAAGGCTGCGTTCCAGCGCCAGCCCTGCGGCAAGCGGCAAGTCCGAGCCCGACAACGCGGCCTCCTTGACATAGAGTGTCGCGGCAGGGGCGCGGGCGGCGATGCGTTCGGCGAGTGCAAGCGCCTCGTCCAGAAGCCTGGCGGGATCTTCGACCATCCTTGTGACGATGCCGATACGCAGCGCTTCCGCGGCGTCGATCCGGTCGCCGGTCAACATCAGGTCCAGCGCGCGACCCATGCCGACCAGCCGAGGCAACCGTTGCGTTCCACCCGCACCCGGGATCAGGCCCAGCCCGGTTTCCGGCAGCGCAAAGGTCGCATCCCGCGAGGCGATGCGGATATCGCAGGCCAGTGCAATCTCGAACCCGCCACCCAGGCAAAAGCCGTGGATCGCCGCGACAATCGGCGTGGTGCAGCGGTCAAAGGCATCGATCCACGAGCCCGCCCCCATCGCCGCACGCGTCGCCACGGGGTTGCGCGGCGCGCGGCGTTCGGTGATGTCGGCCCCGGCGCAAAATCCCCGGCCTGCGCCGCCATGCAGCACGATCACCCGAATTTCGGAACTGGCATCCAGATCGGCAAGAGCATGCGACAGACCACTGCGGATCGCGTCGTTGATGGCATTGATACGGTCGGGGCGGTTCAGGGTGATCAGACCGATTGCGCCACGCCGTTCGACGCGGATCGCTTGCCCGTCGGTGGCCTGGTGAGTAGTGTCAGGCATGATGCGCGGCCTTCCGGTCCGTCCGGTCCGCGCGCTGGCGGTCCCATGTCTGGGGTGTGATGCCGCGCTCGCGCAGGTCCTTCTTCTTCACTTTCTCCGAAGGCGTCTGCGGCAGGCTGTCCATGATCTCGACATAGCGCGGAATCATGTGAGCCCCCATGCGGGCGTCGCACCAGGCGATCAACTCGGCGTAGTCCAGCGTCGCCCCGTCCCGCAATACGATGCAGGCCTTGACCTCGTCCTCGCCGCCTCGCTCGTCGGCGCGCACGCCGATCACGGCGACCTCCGCCACGCCGGGGAAGGTTCGGATCACGCTTTCGACCTCGAAGGACGAGATGTTCTCGCCCCGCCGACGCAGCGCATCCTTCACGCGGTCGACAAAGTAATACCAACCCTCGGCATCGCGGCGCATGGCGTCGCCGGTGTGAAACCACAGGTTGCGCCAGGCTTCTACCGTCTTGTCGGGCTGGCCATAATAGCCGTTCGAGATCGTACCGGGCACCCGATGCCGGATCACCAGTTCGCCAATCTGCCCCTCGGGCACGTCTTCGTCGGTTTCGGGATCGACGAGACGAGCCTCGAACCACTGGTCGATCAGGACACCCGAGGCCCCCTCGGGCCGTTTAGCCCCCCGTGGGGTCTGGAAGATGTTGGAAATCTCGGTCTGTCCGAAACCGTCGACGAATTCAATCTCGCCAAAACGGTCGGTGAATTCGCGCGCCAGATCAAACGCCAGCGGGGCGGCATAGATAGTTCGCAGCCGGTGGTCGCGGTCCTGCGGTGTGGGCGGGGTGGCGCAGATGAAGGCCATCGTAGCGCCAATAAGGTTGGCAACCGTGGCGCCCGATCTGCGCGCTCGTCCGAAATAGTCCGAGGCCGAGAATTTAGGATAGAGGACGCAGTGCGCACCGGCAATGAGGCAGGGATAGATGGTCAAAAACTGGGCATTGCCGTGAAAGAACGGAAAGGCCGTCATGTAGACATCGTTTTCCGTCAAGCCGACCAGTTGCACATCCTCTTCGGCAAAGAAGTAGAACTGGGAATGGGGCATCTCGACGCCCTTGGACCAGCCCGTGGTGCCCGAGGTATAGAGGATCGCGGCTGTGTCGCGCGGTGTCAGTGCGACGCCCGGGTTGGCACTGTTGTCGGTCCACAGGTCGGCAAACCGCAGGGTTTCAACCCGCTTTAGCAGCCTGGGTGCGTCGTCCATCAGATAGCAGCGGGTCAGGTGCGGAACCTGATCTTCGACCTCGGCCAGACGGGGAAGCAATTCTGCATCGGTGACAATGGTTCGCGCGCTGGACAGATTCAACTGGTGCGCCAGAAAGGCGCCCTTCTGCACCGGGCCCACTGGAACCTCGACCGCGCCGATCTTTTGCAGCGCCCACCAGAGAAGCACGAAGTCGAGCGAATTCGGCAGATACAGCACCACCAGGTCGCCCTTGCCGATTCCCGCCGCCGTCAGCCCATGGGCCAACCGGTTGACGCGAGCATTCGCCTCGGCAAAGGTCAGGACCTCGCCTTCGTCAGTCCACTGGAGACAGGGCCGGTCGGCGCGCACACGCGCCTGATGTTCCAGAACCTGCGGCAGAACCCAGGACTCGCGCGCGAAGTGTGGCGTGAAATGGGGATAGGTCAGCACCGGCATCGGCAAACTCCTTCGAGGGCGGGCCTCCTCCCGCCGTCGTCGCTGCCGGGCCCTGAGCCCTTGCAGCCTGTGAATCCTGTCTAGCAGGCGAGCATCCGCGCGGCAAGAAAAATTCTGCATGTAGAAAACGTTTCTTTATTGCGATTATTTCAGCATGGGCTAGACAGAAGGTGCAAGGGGCGGATACCCCTTTTCTGGCAGGTAATTCCGGGGGGCGAGGGCATGGACTGGACACTGTGGAACTGGCCCTTTTTCGAACCCCATCACCAGAGGCTGGCCGACCGTGTAGCCGAGTGGCAGAGCCCCATCGACGATCATGCGGTCACCGAAGACACTCTGCCCGAGGCCTGCCGCGCCATCGCGGACTCGCTGGCTCGGGCCGGATTGCTGGATCTGGTGGTCCCGCAGGAGGGCGACCGAATCGATCTGCGTTCCGTCTGTATCGCGCGCGAGGGGATCGGCTATCGATCAGCGCTGGCCGATTGCGTCATCGCCATGCAGGGAATCGGTGCCGGGGCCATCGCGCTGGAGGGCAGCGCAGCGCAGCGGGAACTGCTGGGTGCGTTTCGCAGTGGACGCCAGATTGCGGCCTTTGCACTGACCGAACCCGGCTCGGGTTCGGATGTGGCTGGGATACAGACCACGGCGCAACGAGACGGCGACCACTATATCCTGAACGGGGACAAGGCGTATATTTCGAATGCGCCGTTTGCCGACCATTATGTGGTTCTGGCACGCACTGGTGAGGGGCCGGGCGCGCGCGGTCTGTCGGCCTTTTCGGTGCCCACAGGAACGCCGGGTCTGATCCCCGGCGCGCCTACCGAACTGATTGCCTGCCACCCGGCAGGACCGTTGCAGTTTCGTCAGTGCCGCGTTCCGGCCAGCGCATTGATTGGCACGCCGGGTCGCGGGTTCCATCTGGCGATGGCGGTGTTCGACATCTTCCGGACGTCGGTCGGGGCGTTCTCGATCGGACTTGCGCGGCGCGCGCTGGACGAAACGCTGGCACGGGTGCGCCAGCGGCACCTGTTCGGCGCCCCGATGGCCGAATTGCCCGGCGTGCAGGAACAGATTGCGGAAATGAGCATCGAGGTGGAGTTGGGCGCGCTGGCGGTCTACCGCGCAGCCTGGGCCAAAGACACGACTGGCGGGCGCTGCACGCGCGAGGCGTCGACGGCGAAACTGGTCGCCACCGAAAACGCGGGCCGCGCCATCGACCGGGCGGTGCAGATCTGGGGTGGGTTGGGAGTAACGCGCGGCGCGATCATCGAACAATTGTACCGCGAGGTGCGCGCCGCGCGGATCTATGAAGGGGCCTCCGAGGTGCAAAAGATCGTCATCGGCCGCGCCGTGCTGCAAGGCCTGGCATGATCGCCCGGCGTACGGCAATCGTCGGGCTTGGCGCGACACCCGTCTGGAAACGCGGCCAATCCGCGCCGCGCACAATGACCGAACTCGTCGGCCAGGCGGTGCTGGCAGCCTGCGCCGATGCCGGGATCGGCGTGCAGGAGGTTGACGGCTTTGCCTATTACGCGGGGGGGTTCGATTCTTCGTTGCTCATGGAGACCTTGGGCATCCCCGAGCTGCGCTTTTCCGCCATGCTGACGGGGTCGGGCGGGGGCTCGGCGGGGGCGGTCGGATTGGCCTCGGCTGCCATCACGGCAGGACTGGCGCGAAACGTGATGGTGGTGGGTGGCAACCAGCAGGGCGAAGTACGCTTTGGCGCGATCACGAAAAGCTATGAGCCCACCGCCGAGAACGCCTTTTTCGAGGCTGCCGGGCTGATCGGCCCCGGACATATGTTTGCCCTCCTCGCGCGGCGGCAAATGCACGAATACGGGTATACCCGCATGGTCTTTGGCGAGGTTGCGTTGAACGCGCGCGCAAATGCGATGGATCATCCACGCGCCCTGATGAAGAAACCGCTCGACATGGACACCTATCTGGCCGCTCCGCCAATTGCTGAGCCGCTCTGCCTTTACGATTTTTGCCTGGAATCGGATGGCGCGGTGGCGGCGCTGGTCACCTCGACCGAGCGCGCGCGCGACCTGCGGCAGCGCCCGGTGATCGTTCAGGGCTGCACGCAGGGTGGCAGCCGCGACTGGGGGCGATCGCTCTACTGGATGAACATGCCTGCGTCGGCCTTTCTGACCGCAGGCCATGCCAGCGTGGCGCGCGATCTCTATGCGCAGGCGGGTGTGGGGCCGGGAGATATCGACGTGGCGCAGGTATATGACCACTTCACCCCGCAGGTGGTGGCGCAGCTTGAAGACTACGGTTTCTGCAAGCCGGGCGAGGGCGGGGATTTCGTGCTGTCAGGTGCAATCCGGAGGGGCGGGGGCTTGCCGGTCAACACCGCCGGCGGGCAATTGTCGGG
>CALEZJ010000096.1 GCA_937927885.1 uncultured Paracoccaceae bacterium
GGGATGGCCCGCGTCTCTCTCGTGCACATGCGGCACCGGGCTGGACTGGAAATTGCACTATAATGCATAATCGCTGACCTCCTGCCCGCCATATCGTGGAGTCCCGGGGAGTTTCTATCTTTACATGAGTGCAATATGGCACTATTGTGCACCATGACGAACGGGACATGCGACAGAGGAACCGCCCATGGCCAAGATGATCGATTTCCAGACCGACCCCAGCCGCTATCGCCATTGGCGCGTGGACTATGACGGTGCCGTGGCCAATCTGACCATGGATGTGGACGAGAACGGCGGGCTGTTCGATGGCTATCAGTTGAAGCTGAACAGCTACGATCTGGGTGTGGACATCGAACTGGCCGATATCGTTCAGCGCATGCGGTTCGAACACCCCGAGGTCAAGGTGGTGGTCATGCGCTCGGGCAAGGACAAGGTGTTCTGCGCCGGCGCCAACATCCGCATGCTGGGCGGCGCCAGCCACGCGCACAAGGTGAACTTCTGCAAGTTCACCAACGAAACCCGCAACACCTTTGAGGCGGCCGAGGCCGATTCGGGTCAGAAATACATCGCCGCCGTCAAGGGCGCCTGCGCGGGCGGAGGCTATGAACTGGCGCTGGCCTGCAACCATATCATGCTCACGGACGACAGCTCCAGCGCCGTGTCGCTGCCCGAAGTGCCGCTGTTGGCCGTGTTGCCCGGCACCGGCGGGCTGACCCGGGTCACCGACAAGCGCAAGGTGCGTCGCGATCTGGCCGATGTGTTCTGCTCGCTGGAGGAAGGGATAAAGGGCAGGCGCGCGGTACAGTGGAAGCTGGTTGACGAGGTGATTCCGAATTCGAAATTCGACGAGGGCGTCTCACGGCGGGCGCAGGAGTTCGCGGCAGCCTCGACCAAGGCCACGGGTAAGGGGATCGCCCTGACGCCCCTGCAGCGTGAAATCGGCGAGGATGGGTCGGTGCGCTATTCTCTGGTCGAGGTGGCCGTGGACCGCGATGGCGGTCGCGCCACCCTCACCCTCTCGGGACCCGATGCGGCCGCCCCCGCCTCGGTGGCCGAACTGCACGCGCAGGGCGCGCAGGGCTGGGCGTTGCGGCTGGCGCGCGAACTTGACGACGCTATCCTGCACCTGCGCCTGAACGAGATGGAACTGGGCGTGCTGGTGTTTCGCACCCAGGGCGATGCGCAGGCGGTGCTGGCGCATGAGGCGTTCCTGCTGGCCAACCGCACCGACTGGCTGGCCAACGAGATCCTGCAATACTGGAAGCGGGTGTTCAAACGCATCGACGTCACCTCGCGCAGCCTTGTGGCGCTGGTCGAACACGGAAGCTGTTTTGCCGGGTTTCTGGCCGAACTTCTCTGGGCGGCGGACCGCAGCTACATGATGGAGGGCGCGTTCGAGGGCGACAACCGCCCCAATGCGGCGGTCACGCTGAGCGAGGCCAACTTTGGCCCGTTCCCGATGGGCAATGACCTGACCCGGCTGCAGACGCGGTTTCTGGGCGAGCCCGGGCATGTAGACCTATTGCAGGCCCAGATCGGCGAGGCTCTGGAGGCGGATGCAGCGATCGACGCGGGGCTGGTCACCTATGCCTTTGACGATATCGACTGGGAGGATGAAATCCGCATCTTCCTCGAAGAACGCGCCAGTTTCAGCCCAGATGCGATGACGGGGATGGAGGCGAACCTGCGTTTCGCGGGCCCGGAAACCATGGAGACCCGTATCTTTGGCCGACTGACCGCCTGGCAGAACTGGATCTTCAACCGTCCGAACGCCACCGGCAAGGACGGAGCCCTGCAACGCTATGGCAGCGGCGTGCGCGGCGATTACTCGATGCAGCGCGTCTGACGCGACCGAGGTGGGGTGAAACCCCACCCTACGGGCCCCGGCGCTGCCGGTCCCGTCAATCTCGTAGGGTGGGGTTTCACCCCACCACCCCCAGGAGGACCCCCATGACCGACCTCATCAACGTCAGCTATGACACGCAGATCCCCAACAACGTCGGGCTGTCGTCCGACAAGCGCGTGCTCAAGGCGCTGGAGAAATGGCACCCCGGTTACATCAACTGGTGGAACGACCTGATCCCGCAGAATTTCCAGAAATCGCTGGTCTATCTGCGCACCGCCGTGTCGGTCGACCCGAAGGGCTGGGCCAAGTTCGACTATGTCAAGATGCCCGAATACCGCTGGGGGGTTCTGCTGGCGCCGCAGGTCGAGGACCGGCGCATCCCCTGCGGCGAACACGCGGGCCAGCCTGCCTGGCAGGAAGTCCCCGGCGAATACCGCAACCTGCTGAAGCGCCTGATCGTGATTCAGGGCGATACCGAACCCGCCTCGGTCGAACAGCAGCGGTTCCTCGGCCTGACCGCGCCGTCGCTTTATGACATGCGCAACCTCTTTCAGGTCAATGTCGAAGAGGGGCGGCACCTTTGGGCGATGGTCTACCTGCTGCACAAATACTTTGGCGCTGACGGGCGGGAGGAGGCCGACGATCTGCTGCGCCGCCAGTCCGGTTCCGAGGAAGCGCCGCGCATGCTGGGCGCCTTCAACGAGGAAACGCCCGACTGGCTGTCGTTCTTCATGTTCACCTATTTCACCGACCGCGACGGCAAGATGCAGCTCGAGGCGCTGGCACAATCGGGGTTTGACCCGCTCAGCCGCACCTGCCGCTTCATGCTGACCGAAGAGGCGCACCATATGTTCGTGGGCGAAACCGGCGTTGGCCGCACCATCGAACGCACCTGCGAGGTGATGCTGGCGAACGGGATCGACGACCCCCATGACACCCAGAAGATCCGCGCGCTGGGCGTCATCGACCTGCCGACGATCCAGAAAAAGCTGAACCTGCATTACACGCTGTCGCTGGATCTGTTCGGGCAGGAAGTGTCGACGAACGCCGCCAATGCCTTTAACGCGGGCATCAAGGGGCGGTATATGGAGCACCGGCTGACCGACGATCACCAGTTGAAGAACGACACCTATACTGTGTGGGATTTCGAGGGCGGCAAGCTGGTGCGCAAGGAGGTTCCGGCCCTGACCGCGATCAACATGCGCCTGCGCGACGATTACACCCGCGACGCGGCGGGCGGGGTGGGGCGCTGGAACAAGATCATCGAGAAATCGGGGGTCCAGTTCGAGATGAAGCTGCCGCACGAAAGTTTCCACCGCCAGATCGGCGTCTTTGCGGGCAAACCCTTTGCGCCGGATGGCACGCTCCTGACCGGGGCTGAATATGACGCGCGCCGTTCGGATTGGCTGCCAACGCGGGCGGATGGCGATTTCATCCAGTCGCTGATGAAGCCGGTCTACGAGCCCGGACAATACGCGGGCTGGATTGCCCCGCCCAAGGTTGGGATCGACAACAAGCCTGGCGATTTCGAGTATGTAAAGCTCTATATGGCGTAAGGCGACGGTGGGGTGAAACCCCACCCTGCACGACGCCCGTAGGGTGGGGTTCAACCCCACCCCAATTCAGGAGATCGCGATGCCAACTCATCAGTCCCCCCTGCCCCGCCCGGCGCGCGAATGCCTTGGCTGCCGGGATTGCTCCGGCCTGTGCTGGAGCGTCGTGGAACTCGCGCGCATCCCTGATGCCGTGCTGCATCCCCACCGGACCCCGCGCCCATGAACGCCCCCGTCAAGCAGCACCTGATCGACCCGGAAATCTGCATTCGCTGCTATACCTGCGAGATGACTTGCCCGGTCGAGGCCATCACGCATGACGATCAGAACGTTGTGGTCGATGCGGTCAAATGCAACTTCTGCATGGATTGCATTCCGGTCTGCCCCACGGGATCGATCGACGAATGGCGCGTGGTCGCCGCGCCTTATTCGCTGGATGAACAATTCGGCTGGTCCGAACTTCCGCCGCAGGCAGACCTCGCACCCGCACTCGAGGCGCTGGATGATGCAGTGGCTGCCTTGCTGGCCGCCGCGCATCAGGGCGCAGGCGGCAAGTCACGGGCCCCGGCGAGCGCGGCGAAACCGACGATCAACCTTTATACCCTGGGCAAACCCGCGACCGCGCGGGTGCAGGGCAATTACCGGCTGACCGACGACCCGGACCACGACGTGCGCCACATCATCCTCGATTTCGGCGGCCAGCCGATGCCGGTGCTGGAAGGCCAGTCCATCGGCATCATTCCTCCCGGGACGGACGCGCAGGGCAAGCCGCATCTGCCACGGCTCTACAGCCTGTCGAGCCCGCGTGACGGCGAGAGGCCCAACTTCAACAACCTCTCGCTGACAGTAAAGCGCGAGGCGCAGGGCCTGTGTTCCAACTATGTCTGCGACCTGAGGATCGGCGACGAGGTGCAGGTCACCGGCCCCTTCGGGTCCACCTTCCTGATGCCCGATGACCCCTCGGCGCGTCTGTTGATGATCTGCACCGGCACCGGGTCAGCGCCGTTCCGCGCCTTCACCATGCGTCGGCAACGGGGCGGCTCCGGGGGCGATCTGACGATGTTCTTTGGTGCCCGCACGCCCGAAAGCCTGCCTTATTTCGGTCCACTCGGCAAAGTGCCGGAAACGCTGTTGAAGAAACACCTCGTGTTCAGCCGCCTTCCGGATGCGCGGAAGGAATACGTGCAGGACCGCATGATGGCTGAACAGGATGCGGTGGCCGACCTGCTGATGGACCCGCGCACGCATGTCTACATCTGTGGTCTGAGGGGGATGGAGCAGGGGGTGGAACTGGCCTTTCGCAGCATCGCCGAAAGCCGCGGCCTGCCGTGGGAGACCACGCGCGACGCGATGCGCGATGAAGGTCGGTATCACGTCGAGACCTATTGATGCCCTGGACCCATGAAATCCGCGTTGCCTGGGGCGATTGCGACCCGGCGCGCATCGCCTATACCGCGCGCATTCCGGCCTGGTGTCTCGATGCGATCAACGCCTGGTGGGAGGAGCATTTCGGCGGCGGCTGGTATCAGATGGAGCTGGACCACGGCTTTGGCACGCCCTTCGTGCACATGAGCCTCGACTTTCGCACCCCGGTCACGCCGCGCCATCGGCTGATCTGTGCCGTGGCGCCGGTCAGACTGGGCGAAACCTCGATCGAGTTTCGCGTGCAGGGTCGTCAGGACGGGGTGCTCTGCTTTGCGGGGCGGTTCGTCTGCGTCTTTTTCCGCGCTGGCCATCCGCAAAAGGCCCCGCCGCCACCCGAAGTGCGCGCCCTGATCGAGGCCCATATCAGCGCGGCAGAATAGTGCATCGCGGCGCCGCGCGGCGGGTTTGTCCCTTGTTCCCCTGCGCAGGCTGTCCTACTCTTGTGCATTATTCTTCCGCTTTGGGCCTGGAATGTCCGAGATCACCAACTTTCGCGGCGAGGCGGTCAGCGCCGAGACCGATGCCCGGGGCGAGGCGGCAGCGCGCGCGCTGATCCTGCGCGTGGGTGAGAGGGTCCGCCGCGCGCGCGAGCGCAAGGGTATCCCGCGCCGTGTGCTGTCGGACATGTCTGGGGTCTCGCCGCGCTATCTCGCGCTGCTGGAGGCGGGCGAAGGGAACATCTCGATCGGACTGTTGCAGCGGGTGGCGGATGCGCTCGATCACCGGATCGAATGGTTGGTGGGCGACGAGGACCCCTGGACATCTGAGGCGCTGAACGTGGCCGACCAGTTCCGCCGCGCCCCCGCCCCCCTGCGGGCCAAGGTGCTGGCGCTGCTGTCGCCCCCGCCCGAAACCAGCGCGCGCCGCCAGCGCATCGCGCTGATCGGGTTGCGCGGCGCG
>CALEZJ010000097.1 GCA_937927885.1 uncultured Paracoccaceae bacterium
CTGCGGAACTGCTCGGGCCGGAACTGGCGCTGTTCCATCACCGCGACGGCCAGCGCGTCGCCCAGTCCCAGCGTCAACGTGGTCGAGGTGGTGGGCGCCATGCCCAGCGCGCAGGCTTCCTCAAGGTCGGGCAGCGTGAGGCGAAGACTGGCAGCCCGCATCAGCGTGCTGTCGTTGCGCTTTGAAATGCCGATCACCGGGACCGAAAACCGCAGGCAATAGGCCAGCAGGTCGCCCAGTTCGGCGGTTTCGCCTGAGTTCGAGATGACGATGGCGATATCGTCCGGCGTGATCATGCCGAGGTCGCCATGGCTGGCTTCGGCGGGATGGATAAAGAACGCAGGAGTCCCGGTCGAGGCCAGGGTCGCAGCGATCTTGCGCGCGATATGGCCGGATTTTCCCATCCCCGACAGAACGACGCGGCCTTTGCCGTTCAGGATCAGCCGCACGGCACCCTCGAAATCGGGCGGCAGAGCCTGTCCGAGGGTGATAAGCGCCCGCCCCTCGATGCCCAGGACGCGCGCGGCCGAGTCGCATGGGCTGGGGGCTGAGGGTTGGGGCATCGTGCTTTCACCGGGTCCGGGTGTCGAGCGTGTGTCTAGGCAATGCCGGTGCCGGGGTCAACCGCAGGCGCGTCGCGCGCCTCCAGCAGATGCCGCAGCTTGCTCAATCCACGTTCGGCGGTCAGTTCGTAGTGGATCCGCGGCGGCTTCAGTCCGTGGGCAAACAATTGCTGTCGGTGTTCATGGGTGGTCCCGGTCAGCATCACCTCGACTCCGCGGCGGGCCGCCTGCTTTGCCAGGCCGTCGATGGTGTTCAGCGCCGTGGTATCGATCAACGTGATATCCTTGAGGTCGATCAGCAACCCGCGGTGGCTGTCGCCGATCCGCTCCAACACCGCGCCGACCGATGCCGCCGCACCGAAGAAGAACGCACCCCGGATGCGGTAGACCAGAATATCGCTGTCGCCGCTGGCACCGTTGGTTTCATCGCCGTTCGAGGTGACCCCGGTCGCGCGCGACATGCGCGCGATGAACAGCACCGAGCCAAGGGCAAAGCCGACGACGATGGCCTCGGTCAGGTCGCGGAACACGGTCAGAAGCAGGGTTACCATCATCACGGCGGCTTCCTCACGCGAGGTGCGGAAGAGGGCGGCAATGGCATGGCGCTCGATCATGTTCCAGGCAACGGTTGCCAGCACCCCCGCCAGGGCCGCCAGCGGCACCATGCCCACCAGCGGTGCCGCGACCATCATGAACGCCAGGATGAACACCGCATGCAGCATCCCTGCCACCGGACCATGCGCATTCGAGCGCACATTGGTTGCGGTTCGCGCGATGGTGCCGGTCGCCACCATTCCCCCCATCAGCCCCGAGGCGATGTTGGCAATGCCTTGCGCGACCAGTTCCATGTTGGAGTTGTGCCGCTTGCCGCTCATGGAATCGGCAACGACGGCAGACAGAAGCGCCTCGATCGATCCCAGGAGTGTAAAGGCGATGGCATTGGGTAGCACCGCAACCACCAGATCCCACGAAATCGGCGGCAGGCTGGGCGCGGGCAGCATCGAGGGAACCGCGCCAAAGGTGGATTCGACGGTCGGCGTATCCAGTCCGAAGGCGGCCACGGCCGCCGTGGTCACCGCCACCGCCACCAGCAGGTTCGGCACCTTGGGCGCATAGGCCTTCAGTCCCAGGATCAACGCGATCGTCGTTGCCGCCAGCGCGATGGTGATCCCGTTGGCGCTGGGCAGGGCCTGCCAGATGACCGGCAGCTTTTCCAGCAAGGGCCCCGGCTCGGGCCCATCCAGCGTCAGGCCCAGAAGGTCCTTCAACTGGCTGGCAAAGATGATCACGCCGATCCCGGCGGTAAAGCCCACGGTTACCGGATAGGGGATGAACTTGATATAGCTGCCCAGCCGGAACAGGCCGACCGTCATCATCATCACCCCTGCCAGCATGGTCGCCAGGATCATGCCCGCGATGCCATGTTCGGCCACCGTCGCCGCGACCAGAACGATGAAGGCGCCAGCCGGTCCGCCGATCTGATACCGGCTGCCCCCCATCGCCGAAATGAAGAACCCGCCGACAATCGCTGTGTAAAGGCCGACCGCCGGCGGCGCGCCCGAGGCAATGGCAATCGCCATCGACAGCGGCAGGGCGACGATGGCAACCGTCAGACCGGCAATTGCATCCCGTTTGAAAAAGGCGGTCGAATAACCTTCGCGCAGTACCAAATAGAGCGAAGGCACCAGTCGGTCAGCAGACATGGCACGTCCAGGACGGTGTTGTGGAATGCGCGGACCCTAGACCCGCGCAGGCTTTGCCCGCAAGTGCTGTGACGCGGAATCTTCAGGCAATCGGCACGAATCCTTCGCTTTGCGGATCAAAGGCTTCCAGCGTGCCCTCGCCGATGTCGTGCCACAGGCCATGCAGGGTCAGGCGCTCGCCCTCGACGGCGGCGCGCACGAAGGGAAAGGTCATCAGGTTTTCCAGCGAGATGCGCACCGATTCCTTTTCCATGGCGCGCACGCGGGCCTCGGCGTCGGGCTCTCCCGCCGTGCGCTCATAGCCAGGGCGCAGGATTTCCATCCATCGCCCGACAAAGCTGGACCCAAGGCTGAGTTCCGGCGCATGGCCGGCACACATGTCATGACAGCCGCGCACGCCGCCGCAATTGGAATGGCCGACAATGATCAGATGCGCCACTTTCAGCGCCGTCACCGCGTATTCCACCGCTGCCGAGGTGCCGTGATGGTCCCCGTTCGGGTTGAACGGAGGCACCAGATTGGCGATGTTGCGGTGGATGAAGAACTCGCCCTGATCGGCGCCGAAGATCGCGGTGACATGCACCCGGCTGTCGCAGCAGGCGATCAGCATGGTGCGGGGATGCTGGCCCTCCTGCGCCAGATGGCGAAACCAGCTCTTGTTCTCTGCGTATTGGGTGGCACGCCAGCCGCGAAACCGGTTCACCAGATACGAGGGAAGCTTGCTGGAGAGGATCATCGGCGATTTCCCTTAGTTTGGGGCGGGCTTGGTGCTATTCTCAATTTGCAAGAAAAGCGAGGGGCTTCCCGCCTCGGGGGCAACGATTTGTTAGCCCGGATCAAGGATCCTGTCACCGGGTGCAAGGGAGGCTTCAGAGGCAGCGAGGTGTGGGTGTGACATTAGTCTATGAAATACGGCCGAGCGAGCGGATCGTCATTGATCCGGCCGCGCTCGAAGTCCTGTTCCGCCGTCTGGGTGACCGAGGGGCCGAGGCGTTCGTGATGCGCACGGTCGAGGCGATCTCGGACATACTGGCCGAGGTGGACGGTCTGATCCGGTCCGGCAGGTTGCAGGAGATTGCGCCAAAGGCGCAACAGGTGTCCAGGTTGAGCCTGGACATCGGCCTGACCTCGCTGGCGCGGGTCGCGCGCGACATGGGGATCGCGGCGCGGGCGGGCGATCTGGTGGCCCATCGCGCGGTCTGGGAACGTTTGGTTCGTATCGGCGACCGGTCGCTGGCGCAGGTCTGGGAACTTCCCGGCCTGTCGATCTGACAACGGCGTCGATCTGTAAACGCGGTCGATCCGGCGCCTTCCGGGCGGCAGGGCAGAAGCCCCTTTCTTTTCAGCCGGTTTGCGAATTAGGGTGGGGCGTTCCTTTGATGCGAGCCCGCTCATGCGTTCCAGCCTGTCCGCTTTTGCCGCGCCTGATAGCGCCTCGACCCCCCTTCATGTCCTCGCCGCCGAGGCACTGGGCGACTGGCTGGACACCCAGCCCGAGCGTGTGCGCGCCTGGCTGGCGACGGTCGGCTTTCGCGCCGCAGCGGGGGAATGCGTGGCCGTGCCGGATGCGGCGGGAACCGGGATTGCGCTGGCGGTCTATGGGCTGGGCGATGCGCGCGCGCGGGCGCGCAATCGCATGGCTCTGGCCGGGGCGCGCGGCAAACTGCCGCTGGGCACCTGGCACATAGCCGGCGGGATCGATCCAGTTGACCTGCCGGAACACCTGCTGGGCTGGTTGCTGGCCGGCTACCGGTTCGACCGCTTTACCCGTCGGGGCGCCGCCGAGCCCCCTTTGCCGATGCTGCGCGCGCCACTGCGCCAGACGCGCGGCGCTGGTGTCCCAATCCACCGCGACACCCACATCGTTGCGCCCCA
>CALEZJ010000098.1 GCA_937927885.1 uncultured Paracoccaceae bacterium
AGTCCGAGCCGATCACCGCATTGGGCTGGGCAATGAACCGGTCGCCGATCACAACGCGCGCACCGATGCGCACCCCTGCCAGAACCAGCGCATCCGCACCCAGCACCGCGCTTGCCCCGACCGAAACCTGCTCGGCCAGCCGTGAGCGCGCACCGATCCGCGCCCCGGGGCCGATGACGCAAAACGGGCCGATGCTGACGCCGTCACCGATCTCGGCCGTAGGGTCGACCACGGCCATGGGGTGAATCCCGGGCGCCATCCGCTGCCCGGGATCGAGTACCTGGGTCACCCCCGCCATTGCGAGTCGTGCCCGCGGCGCGAAGATCGCGGCCTTCAGGCCCAGCGCCCGCCAGTCCGCCCCCGACCAAAGCACCGCAGCCCGCGCGCGGCCTGCCGCCAGCCCTGCTGCATAGCGCGGATCCATCGCCATGGCCAAATCGCCAACGTCGGCCGCGGCCGGTTCGGCCGCACCGGTCACGACGATTTCGCCATCCCCCTCAAACCGCGCGCCCAGGGCAACGGCGATATCGGCAATCCGATGGCTCATGCACGCTCTCCGATGACAGCGCCCCGAAGGGGCGACAGTCTCCGGTTTAGCCGACTCAGGCGCCTGTTTCCACCCCGGCGCGGATCAGCGCCTGATAAAGCCGCTCGTCGCGTCCATAGACGTCGGCGCGATAATTCATCCGCCCGTCGACCGATGTATAGGCCGTGCGGTATTCCAGATGAATCGGTATCGGCGTCGCCAGCGATACCCGGGTCTGCTGCCCGGTGCGTTGGATCGAGTGGTAGAACGTCACCGGATCCGCCTCTTGCCTTGCGAGCAGCGCATAGGCAAAGCCACGCGGATCGGCCAGGCGCACGCAGCCGGCGGAATAGGCCCGGACCGTGTGGCTGAACAGGTTGCGACTCGGCGTATCGTGCAGATAGATCGCGTGGGGGTTGGGGAACATGAACTTCACTTCGCCCAGCGCATTGCCCGGTCCCGGTGGCTGGCGCACCTCGAAGGGCAGCGTGTTCGGCGAATACGAAGCAAAGTCGACATATTCGCGCGGGACAACCTGGCCGCGCGCGTCAATCAGTTGCAGATGCCCCGCCCCGCCCGAAGCCAGCGCGCCCCAGTAATTGGCGACGATGGACCGCGGCAGGGTCCAGTCGGGGTTGATTTCCATGTATTCCATCGTGTCCGAGAATTCCGGCGTCTGCGTCGCCTGAGCCCCCACGACCGAGCGCGTTTCGAAGGTCACCTCGTCGAAATCGACCAGACGGACAACGAAATCCACCAGATTGACCCAGACATGGCGATCGCCGCGCGGGATGTTCAGCCAACGCTCTCGCTCCATCGCCACGGTGACCGACCGCAACCGGGCCTGAGGCTCGACGTTGATCGCACGAATCGTGGCCTGACCGGCCACGCCATCGGCCTCGATCCCGTGCGCAGCCTGGAAATCCTGAACGGCGCGTTGCATGGCCCCGTCATAGCGCGCCGTGGCGACGCGCGGCATGTAGCCCATCGCAATCAGCCTGTTGCGCAACTGGACCACACCGGGTCCGGTGTCGCCCGGCGCGAGGCTGCCCGACTGCACCTGCGGCCCCCAGCCACCCGCGGCGATGGTACGTTCGAGCTCGGCGCGGGCGCGGTAGAGGCGCGCGTACTCCGGTGCGTGCGGCGCCAGATTGCGAATGAAGCTGACCGGTTCGGCTGCGGCAAAGTCGCGCATGAGGCGCGCGGGATCGGGTCGCGGCAGGTCGCGCACGATGTCCTCGATGATCTGCCCGGGTTCCAGAACGCCCGAGTGGATGTCGCGCGCGTATTGCAGAAAGGTCAGCGAGGCGCGGGCTTCGAGAAGAGCGCGGTCACGTTCGGTCTCGACGCTGGCAAAGGCATCGAGAAGCCCCTGCAGGTTGTAGCGTTGGGCAGGCAAGCCATGCTCGCTTGCCCGGCTGAGTGCAGAAACCAGCGCGGTACGCCGGGCGGCATCCTCGGCCCCGGTCCAGAGCGTCGCATAGCCGGTCTCGCGGTAGAAGGCCGAGAGGGCGCGGTTTTCCGCCACTCCTTCGGCAAGGGCCTGACGGAAGATCGGGAATTGCTGGGCCTCCAGCGCAGTGGGCACCACCACCGCCAGCACAGCGGGCACCGCTGCCACCCCCATCATGAGCGACGCGATGCAAGCCCGTGCTTTGCGCGTGGTGTTGGTGATTGTACCCATCCGACTGTCCCCCTGACAAACTTCGCGAACCAATCCCGCGCGCGTGAGTCGCGCGCGATCTCGCCTGCGTTCACACCTTTGTGCAGAATCTCCGAGAATCGGTCATTTCACAATCCCGCGACGGTGAGTCTGGGTCCCGCGAGGTCAAATCCCTGTCTGTTCCCCAAAAAGACGCCCTCCCGAGCGCCATTTTACCGACTGCCTGCGCGAAAGAATCGCGCAGCGCGTGTGAGGAACGTCCGGCAACACGCTGATTTTGTGAACAAACAGGGGGCATTAAGCTTCTGTCAGCAGATTCTTGCCTATTCTGCCCCATCGCGTTCCGACCCGCCGAATCCGCGCTTGGGGTGGGGCAAGGGTTGTGGCATAGAAGCACCAGAAGACGAAAAATCTTCATGTTTCATGCTGGCCCGGCCCGCCTCGTCCGCTGCGGCACCGCCAGAAAGGCAGAAACCATGAAGCAAGGCCTCAACGGCTGTCACGACGTTTCGGGATGGGACAGATCAAGAATGACGACTTTCGCTGAGACGGGAATCAGCCGACGCGGCTTGCTTGGCATCTTTGCCGCGACAGTTGTGACGGCAGCCCCCACCATGTCGAAGGCTTTCGGCATCCTGCGCGGGGCCGGTGATATCCGCCGCCTCCACA
>CALEZJ010000099.1 GCA_937927885.1 uncultured Paracoccaceae bacterium
GGAGATGGTCAGCGCGATGGTCGGCAGGACCATGTGATGCGCGTAATCGAGGATGTATTCCGGCCAGCTCATCTGCGCGACGACCTCGGCCTCGGAATGGAGACCACGCAGCGGGAACCACTGGAAATAGGACCCGCCCGCGAACAGCACCAGCAGCAGGATCGCGAACAGGAAGCCCGGGATCGCGTATCCCACGATGATCGCGCCCGAGGTCCAGGTGTCAAAAGGCGTTCCGTCGCGCACAGCTTTACGGATGCCCAGCGGGATCGACACCAGATAGGCGATCAGTGTTGACCACAGCCCCAGCGAGATCGACACCGGCATGCGTTCAATCACCAGCTCGATCACGGTTTTCGAGGTGAAATAGCTGGTTCCGAAATTGAACTGGGCATAGTTCCACATCATGTCGAGGAACCGCTGTGGCCACGGCTTGTCGAACCCGAACTCGCGCTCCAGCTGCTCGATGAAGGCCGGGGGCAGACCGCGCGCGCCGATGTAACGCTCTTCGCCGCCCCCGCCACCGCCCGACCGCGCCGCGTCCTCGCCCGCTCCGGTAAAGCCCCGCGTCACGTCGCCCTGGCCCTGCATTTCGGCGATGATCTGTTCGATCGGCCCGCCGGGAACGAATTGAACCAGCGTGAAGTTGATGATCATCACCCCGATCAGGGTCGGGATGACCAGCAACAGTCGGCGAAGGATATAGGCTCCCATTCCGGGCTCTTACCTCAGGGCGCCAGCAGCGCGCAATTCCGCGGCGCGGGCGGCGTCGAACCACCACCAGTCGAGCGCGCCCGAGGAATAACGCGGGAATTCCTCGGGATGGCGGAAAATATCCCAATAGGCGACCCATTCGTTGGGCGTGTACCAGACCGGGACCATGATGCGGTGCCAGCGGAGCACCCGGTCTAGCGCCATCAATGCGGTGTCGCGCTCTTCGGGTGATTCGGCCATCAGCGACAGGTCGATGATCCGGTCGACCAACGGGCTGCGCAGCCCGGCCGGGTTGAACACGTCATCCGCTGCCTCGGAGCCAAAGCGCTGGTGCAGCCCGGTGCCCGTGTCGACAAAGGCCACATATCCGTCGAGGATCATGTCGTAGTCGTGGTTGCGCTCGCGTTCGGTGTATTGCGCGGGGTCGATGCGCTGGCCGCGCGTATCCACCCCCAGCCCGCGCAGATTGTCCAGAAAACTCTCGATGATCGATTCCGCGGTTGCAGAACCGGAGGTGGAATAGGGGAACTCGATCCGAAGGGTTTCGCCCTGCGCGTTGCGGCGGATTCCGTCGTTGCCCGTGGTCCAGCCGGCCTCGTCCAGAAGCCGACTGGCGCGGCGCAGATTGGCGCGGTCGCGCAGTTGCGCGGGCGACGAACTATGCGCCATCACCGCCGGCTCGGTCAGCAATTCTGGCGGGACCAGATCGCCGAGCGATTGCAGCAGGGCCAGCTCCGCGCCTTCGGGCACACCGCGCGCTTCCAGCCGGGTCCCCTGTGAATAGGAATAGCGCTGGCTCATCAACCCGTACTGGAATTGCTGGTTGGTCCATTCGAAATTGTAGGCCAGTGAGAGCGCCTCGCGCACGCGAGGGTCCTGCAGGTGCGGGCGGTTCAGGTTGAACACGAAACCGTTGGGCGCGGGCGGAAAGCCGTCGGGGATTTCCTCGCGCACCACATGACCCCGGGTGACGGCCGGGAAATCATAGCCGACCGCCCACTGGCGCGAATTGCCCTCGGCCCGATAGGTGTACTCGCCTGCCTTGAACCCTTCGAAAGCGGCGTCGTCGTCGCTGAAATATTCGACCCGGATACGCTCGAAATTGTGGCGCCCGCGGTTTTGCGGCAGATGCCACCCCCAGTAGTCCGGATTGCGCCGATAGGTGATGCGGCGGTTCACCTCGAAACTGTCCAGCACATAGGGCGCGGAACCTGGCGATGTTTCCATCCGCGGCTCGTCGAGACGGGCGCCGGTGGCTTCGAACCATGCGCGCGAAAAGACCGGGGTCGAGCCCACCTGATCGATGAGGCTGCGGCGCGAAATGTCGGGCGCGAAGTCGAATCGAACCGTGTGATCATCGATGGCCTCGGCGCTGACCACACGCATGCGCACCGCCTCTGCATAGCTGGGCAGGCCCTGCTCCAGAAACAGGTTATGGGTGAACACCACGTCATGCGCGGTCAGCGGAGTGCCGTCGGAGAACCGTGCCTCGGGGCGCAGATGGAAGATCACCCATTCCTTGGTTTCGGGATATTCGAGGCTCTCGCACAAAAGGCAGTAATATTCCCCATAGACATCGGCAGGAGCAGAATCGCCAAAGGGGCCGCTGGTTTCCAGAAGGCTTTCGTACAACGACCACGAATAGCGCCCGGCCCGGCCCCTGCGCGAATAGGGGTTCATCGAATCAAAGGTTCCCGATGCCCATTCGGAAAAGTCGCCACCAACCGGCGCGTCCGGGTTCACATAGGTGAAATGGGGAAAGCCCGGTGCATAGGCTAGGTCGCCATAATAGGAATAGCCATGGGCGCGGATCAGGTCCTGCGCCCGCGCGGGCGCCGCGGCCCATGCCGCCAGCACCAACGCGCCGCCTGCCAGCCATCCCCAAAACGGCGTTGCAGCCGGTTGCGCAGCGGCACGGGCGATCGCGGGGCGGGGCATGGCGGGTCTCCTGCTGGGGCTGACTTCTGCGGGTCAGATAGGGTTCTTTCAGCTAAATCCAGACGATAGCCCGGTTGCAAGTGGCGATTGCGTGAGGCCGCACAGAAACCGGCCCCGGCCCCGGCAAATGCGCGCAAGCAAAAGGGCCGCGCGCGGTTGCGGCGGCCCTTTGACGGGGTCTGTTGCTGCGTCTCAGCCGCCCTGGGTTTCCAGATAGCGGATCAGGTTGACGCGATCAGTGGCGCTGCGCATCCCGGCATAGCTCATGCGGGTGCCGGGGGCGGTGGCGCGCGGGTTCTCGAGGAAGGCGAACAGCGCTTCGACCGTCCAGGTATCCCCAAGTGCCAGCAGCGCTCCCGAATAGTTGAAGCCATCCACCGCGTCGATGGCGCGGCCAACCACGCCATGCAGATGCGGTCCGGTGCCGTTGCGCCCGTCCTCGAGCGCGTGGCACGACCGGCAGTTGCGCCAGAGGGCCTCGCCCGCCGCCGCATCGGCGTTGGCATAAAGCGCCATCACATCCACCGCCTCGGCCGGTGCCGGTGCCTCGGTTTCGGCGGCGCTGTCTTCGGTCGGCAGGGGATAGACCGCATGGGCATGGGCGGCATCGTGGCCGGGCATGTAGATGGCGTCAGCAACCCATTTCCCGACGAGGAAAACCAGAAGTGCCCCAAAAAGGCCCGCCGCGGCCTTGGTGATAGTCATGGTATCGAACATGTCGCGTCCCGTGCCTGAGCAGAAGTCGCGCCCTTCTACCCGCTTCCCATCGGCGAATTCAAGCGATAGTTACCGCGACGAAATGACCTTGGTGACGGGGTTTCAGCAAAAGGCAGGGCCAGAATGACCAATCGCATAGCCTTTCAGGGCGAGCCGGGTGCCTATTCGCACGAGGCCTGTGTCGCCTCGCGACCCGGATACGAAGCCTTGCCCTGCCGCACCTTCGAGGAGGTCATCGACGCCGTGCAGGGCGGACGCGCCGATCTGGCGATGCTGCCGGTCGAAAACTCCACCTATGGCCGCGTCGCCGACATCCACCGTCTGCTGCCCGAAAGCGGACTGCACATCGTCGACGAGGCCTTTGTGCGGGTGCGCATCGCGCTGATGGGTCTGCCCGGCGCAAGGCTGGACCAGATCCACACCGTTCGCGCCCATCTCGTGCTGATCCCGCAGGCACGGGGGTTCCTCAAACGCCACGGCATCACCGGACTTGCCGCCGCCGACAGCGCCGGGGCTGCGCGGGAACTGGCCCAGCACCGCACGGCAGGAGAGGGCGTGCTGGCCAGCGACCTGGCGGCGCAGATCTATGGCCTCGACGTGCTGGCGCGAGATATCGAGGACAGCCACCACAACACGACCCGTTTTCTGGTGATGTCCCGCCAGCCCGACCCCTCGCGACGCGGCGCTCATGGCATGATCACCACCTTTGTCTTTCAGGTCCGCAATATCCCCGCTGCCCTCTACAAGGCGATGGGCGGGTTCGCGACGAATGGCGTCAACATGACCAAGCTGGAAAGCTACATGGTCGACGGCTCCTTTACCGCCACGCAGTTCTATGCCGATATCGAGGGGCATCCCGACGACCCGAACGTCAAGCTGGCGCTGGACGAGCTGCGGTATTTCACGACACGGTTGCACATCCTCGGGACCTATCCGGCCTCGGACGCCCGGTTCTGAACCCTTGCCGTCCCTCTCCGGGCGGTCTTGCCCCCTGCGTGCAACCCGGCTAAAGCTGGCGCGACGGACAGTTGGTCGAGTGGTCGAAGGCGCACGCCTGGAAAGTGTGTAGGCGGGAAACCGTCTCGAGGGTTCGAATCCCTCACTGTCCGCCATCTTAAGCATTCAAGCCATTGAAATGTAAGGGAAAGAAAAAACGCTTCCCCCAGAACTTCCCCCATGGGGTCGCGGATGCCCCCGGTTTTCGGTGCATCCATGCGGATTGTCGGTTGAGTTCTCGGCGCAAGGACAGCCAGCGAAAGCCTCGTTTCCAGCGCCGATCCTGACCTGAAATTCACTAACATTATGCCCTCTGTCTTAGCACTCGCCCACCTGTTGAGACAGACCGAGTTACCTCTGCGCATCAAACACCAAAAACGCCATCCCATCCCGCCGCTTGAACCATCAGCGTCAAGCGGCATGAACTGAAACCGATGAACGGCAGTCCTTTTCTCCGGAATGAAGCCGCCTGTTCCAAATCATTCGACGACGGGCGCCCATTGTGGGTCGGTCAAGGTCGCGCGGATCAAGGTCACCTCCCATTCGGCAACCTTGAATGACTCCCGGACCGAGATTGGACTCCTCGAACGTCAACAGGCCCCGGTCGGGCAGGGGACCTGACCCGTTACTCCGCGGTGGCCCCGATCAGTCGGCGCAGTCCGAACAGGGCCCCGGCGGCGATGGCGGCCAGGGTGACCGGCGCAGACCAGGCCAATGTGGCAAAGGCGCTGACCCCCTGGCCAACCGAACATCCCAGCGCGATCACGCCGCCAATGCCCATCAGCGCCGCACCCCCGACCTGACGGCCCAGTTCGCGCGGATCCTCGCAGGCTTCCCAGCGGAACATGCCGCGCCAGAGGCTGCCCGCCAGCGCGCCTGCCATGACCCCCAGCACCGAGCCGACCGAGAAATTGATCCCCCCGGCCGTCGAGGTCATCAGGAAGATCAGCGTGCGACCCACGGGGGCGGTGAAAGACAGGCCCTCG
>CALEZJ010000100.1 GCA_937927885.1 uncultured Paracoccaceae bacterium
GTCATGTTCTGCATCACCACGGTGCCGCCCAGGATTGCCTCGGCATGCGGGGTGACGGCGCGCATCACCACATCGGTCGACCCGCCGGCCCCCCACTGGATGATGCCCTGAATTTCGCGGGCGGGATAGCTTTGCGCCAGGGCGCCGGTCACGCCAAGGCTCAGCGCCGCAACGGCGCCCATAAGGATATGTCGCATGGTGTCCTCCCAGATCACGGAATACGGCGCCCCTCCACGGGCTGGCCGTCGGCGTTTACTATCCTGTCACATGCCCATAACGTCAAATATCAATTTCGCGGCGCCGTGAACATCATGTTAAGATGATCAGCCCGCCAGCGTCCGTTCCGCCCGGGTCAGTTCGCGGCGGAACTGCTGGATGGTGTAATCGGCAAAGCCGGACAGCACGCGGCCTTTCTTCTGCACGGCATAGACGGTCAGCGCCTGTGCCCCGGCCAGCGGGCGGCGCACGAGGCCGGGCAGATAGACCTCGGCGACCGAAAACCCGTCGATCACCGCCACCCCCAGTCCGTGACGCACCAGACTGACCAGCGTCTGCGCGAACCGTCCGCGCATCGCGTGGCGCATCGGGACCCCGGCGGCGCGAAACGGCGCCTCCATCAGGGCGCCGTAAGGGTCGGCGGGGTCGATGCCGATCAGGGGTTCGTCGGCCAGATCCTGCACGCTGACCTGGCTGCGGGCGGCCAGCGGATGCCCCTCGGGCAGGATGACCACGATCGGCCCCTTGGCCAGCGCCTCGCATTCGACGGCGGGATTGTGGATGAACGAGGACATGATGACGAACTCGCCGCGTTCCAGCAGCAGATAGTCGATGGTCTCCTCGATCTTCAGGATGTTGAGGTCGATGAACAGGTCGGGATACTGCGCGCGCACGGTCTTGATCGCGCGCGCCGCGATGAACTGCGCCACCGACGGCGCCGAGGCAAAGGCCAGCGCCGCGTCGGCCCCCTTTTTCAGCGATCCGATCGAGCTTTGCAGGTTCTCCACACCCCGGTAGACCTCGCGGATCTGGTCAAAGACCTTCGACGCCTCGACCGAGGGCACGAACAGCCCCGCGCGGCGTTCGAACAGGCGGATGCCCAGCGTTTCCTCGGTGTGCTTGATCAGGCGGCTGATCCCGGGGGCCGAGACATTGAGGAATTCGGCCGCGCCGCTGATCGTCCCGCGCAGCATGACGGCACGGATGACCTCGATCTGGCGCAGGGTGATTTCGGACATCGGGACCTCCGACGGCCAGTGTAACATCAGGTTAACGGCAGGTCCAACTAAGCATTTGACGTTAGGCCGCCCCGCGCTGTTTCTGGGACCGGGCGAAGGGGGCTGGAATGGATCTGATCGTGGTGGGTTCAGGCGCCGGGGGCATGGCGGCGGCGGTGACGGCGGCGGCGCGGGGTCTGAAGGTGCTGGTGCTGGAGCGCGCGCCGGTGTTGGGCGGGACAACCGCCTGGTCGGGCGGCTGGATCTGGGCGCCGGGCAATCCGGTCTGCGCGCGGGGCGGAACTGTCGAGGAACCGGGCGCGGCGCGCGCCTATCTGGCGGCGGTCACGGGCAACCATTTCGACGCGGCGCGGGTCGATGCCTTTCTGGCGGCGGCGCCCCGGATGGTGGCGTTCTTCGAGTCGGAAACCGCGCTCGGCTTCGAAGGGGGGCTGCTCATCCCCGATACCTATGGCCAGATGCCGGGTGCGGGCCAGGGTGGGCGGTCGGTCATCGCGCAGCCCTATGACGGGCGCGCGCTGGGATCGGCCATTTCCCTGCTGCGCCCCCCGCTGCGCGAGACCAGTTTCAAGGGCATGACCATTCAGGCCGGGGCGGATCTGCGGGCCTTCCTGACCATGATGCGCTCGCCTCGCGCGTTCTGGCATGTGACGCGGCGGGTTCTGCTGCATGTCCGCGATCTGGCGCTGCATGGCCGGGGGATGGACCTGCGCAACGGCAACGCGCTGATCGCGCGGCTGATGCGCTCGGCGCTGGACCGGGGGGTGGAGCTGCGGGTGAACGCCCCGGTCGCGGGCCTGCTGCGCGAGGGCGCGGCGGTGGCGGGGGTGGTGCTGGCGGATGGCAGTGAAATCCGCGCGCGCACCGTGGTGCTGGCAACCGGGGGCTATCCGCAGGACGGCGTGCGGCGGGCAGGCAGTTTCGCGCGCGACGCCGAGCACCTGACGCTGGCCGTGCCCGAGGCCGACGGCGCCGGGCTACGCATGGCCGAAGCTTTGGGCGCGCAGGTGGTGCAAACTCTCGCCAGTCCCGCCGCGCTGTGTCCGGTGTCGCGGGTGGTCTGGCCGGACGGGGCGACGGGCGTGTTTCCCCATATCATCGAACGCGGCAAGCCCGGGGTGATCGGGGTGCTGGCCTCGGGCGCGCGGTTTTGCAACGAGGGGCTGGGCTATCATGATTATGTCACCGCGATGCAGGCGGCGGTGCCGGATGGCGAACCTGCGGCAAGCTGGCTGATCTGCGATCACCGCTTTCTGCGCCGCTACGGGCTGGGCATCGTGCGCCCCGCGCCGGTGCCCTTTGGCGGCTGGCTACGCTCGGGCTATCTGAAACGGGGGCGAACCGTGGCCGAACTGGCGCGGGCCTGCGGCATCGACCCCGCCGGGCTGGAGCGCACGCTGGCACGTTGGAACGCGGGCGCCGCCGACGGCGAGGATTCCGACTTTGGCCGGGGCACGACCGCCTACATGCGCCTTCAGGGCGATCCAGACCACCGGCCCAACCCCTGCGTGGCGCCGATCCGGCAGGCGCCCTTTTACGCCGTGCAGGTGGTGCCGGGCAGTTTCGGCACCTTCGCGGGTCTGGCGACCGACGCGCAGGCGCGGGTGCTGGGGGCGGATGGCGCCCCGATCCCGGGGCTTTACGCAGCGGGGACCGATGCGGCCAGCCCCTTTGGCGGGTTCTACCCGGCCGGGGGGATCAATCTGGGGCCGGCGATGACGTTTGGCTATCTCGCGGGCCTGCATGCCGCGGGGGTCTCGGCATGAGCCGCCTCTTGTCCGTCGCGCATCTCAGCGCGATCGACCTGCCGCCGCCCGCGCTGATCCGCGCCGCGGCGGGGGCGGGGTTCGACGCGGTCGGGTTGCGGCTGATCCGGGTGACGCCCACGACCCCGGGCTATCCCCTGATGCAGGACCCCGCCGCGCTGGCCGAAACCCGTGCGGCACTGCGCGAGACGGGCCTGCGCGTGCACGACATCGAATTCGTCAAGCTGACCCCGGGGATCGACCTGGACGCGCTGGAGGGGTTTCTGGACACCGGCGCCGATCTGGGCGCCGCGCAGGTGATCTGCGCGCCCTATGACCCGGACCTGTCGCGCCTTGCCGACACGCTGGCCGATTTCGCCACCCGCGCGCGGTCGCGGGGGTTGGGATTGGTGCTGGAGTTCTTTCCCTGGACCGAGGTGCCCGATCTCGCTACCGCCCTCGGGGTGACCGAGGGCAGCGGCGCCGGGGTTCTGGCGGATGCGCTGCATTTCGACCGTTCCGGCTCGTCGCTGGACCTTTTGGCCGCCACCGATCCCGCGCGCCTGCCTTTCGCGCATCTGTGCGACGCCCTCGTGCATCCGCCCTACGCGACCGAGGACCTGCTGCATGCGGCACGGGCCGAACGCCTGCCCCCGGGCGAGGGCCAGATCGACCTGCGCGCCTTTCTGCGCGCCCTGCCGCCCGGTGTGCCGCTGGGGCTGGAGGTGCCGATGACCCGGCTGGCCGCGACCCATGGCAGCGCGGCCGTGCTGGCGCGGATCGCGTCGGCGACGCGGGCGCTGCTGGCCGGGCTCTGACCCCAAGGCTTGCCCGAAGTGCCCGCGCCGCGTAGGCAGGAGAAGGGCAAGGAGCGGCGCGGATGCAGGATCAGGTGGCGGTGACGGTGCTGATGCCGGTGCACAATGCGGCGGCGACGCTGCGCGATGCCGTTGGCTCGGTGCGCGGGCAAAGCCGGGGCGACTGGGAACTGATCCTGATCGACGATGCCTCGACCGACGGATCGGGGGCGCTGGCGCAGGACCTGGCGGGCGAGGACGGCCGTATCCGTCTGCTGACCCTGCCGCACAATCAGGGCGCGGCGGCGGCGCGCAACCACGGGCTGGCGCTGGCGCGGGGGCGCTATATCGCCTTTCTGGATGCCGATGACCTCTGGCATCCCGAGAAGCTGGCGCGGCAACTGGATTTCCTGGCGCGCACCGGCGCCGCGCTGTCCTTCACCGGCTATTCGCGGGTGGCGGCGGACGGGCGGCGGATTGCCTCGGTGCAGGTGCCGGACGCCGTGGACCACGCAACGCTGCTGCGGCGCAACCTGCTGGGGTGCCTGACCGTGATCTATGACAGCGCCCGCTGCGGCCCTGTGCCGATGCCCGGGCTGCGGCGCCAGCACGATTTCGCGCTGTGGCTGGATCTGACCCGGCGCTTTGGCCCGGCGCGCGGGTTGAATCAGGATCTGGCGACCTACCGCGTCGCGCCCGGGTCGCTGTCCGGCAGTCGGCTGGCAGCGGCGCGTGACCTGTGGCGGGTCTACCGGCAGTGCGAGGGGCTGTCGTTTCTGCGGACCCTTGGCTATTTCGGCGGCTATCTGGCCTTTGCGCTGCGCCACCGGCTGATCCAGCGGCCGGACTCCCGCCGCGACGCCGCGCGCTGACCGAACTGCCCGTTCAGTCGTCGTCCTCGCCGTCATCCTCGGCGCGTTCGCCCAGCGTACGAAACAGCGAGGCCTCGTGATGCGCGATGGCGTCCTCGATGTCGTCGTACCAATAGAGATGCCCGTTCTCCAGCACCGCGCCCACGGTGCACAGCCGCCGCAGCTTGGCCATGGAATGCGAGACCATGATGGCGCCGCTTTCGCGCAGGCGCTCGCGGAACACCCGCGTGCTCTTGGTCTTGAACACGGCATCGCCGACGCTGGTCACCTCGTCGACCAGATAGGTGTCGAAACGGATCCCCATGGACACGCCAAACGAGAGCCGCGAGCGCATGCCCGAGGAATAGGTGCGAAACGGCATGTGGAAACTGGAGCCCAGTTCGGCGAAATCCTCGACGAAATCGGTCAGTTCGTCGGTGTCGACGCCATAGACCCGCGCGACAAAGCGCACGTTCTGCGCCCCCGTCAGTTCGCCATGGAAGCTGCCGCGAAACCCGACCGGCCACGAGATCGTGCCATCGGACCAGATCGTGCCGCTGTCGGGCTCCTGCGTGCCCGCGATCAGCGACATCATCGTCGACTTGCCCGCGCCATTGCGCCCCAGAAGTCCGACGCAGACCCCGGAGGGTATGGTCAGCGTGAGGTCGTCGACGATCACCCGCTTTGACCCGCGCACGACAAAGGACTTGCAGAGGTTCTGAAACCGGATCACGGGGCCGGTCTCCTAGCGGCGATCCCGGATGCTGTAATAGACCAGCACGCCCACGGTCCAGGACAGCAACAGGAACAGCGTCAACCCGGCCAGCAGCAGGCCCCGTTCGGGGTAGCGCGCGCTTTCGGCGAGGGTCGGCGCGATATGCGCGGCGAGATAGCGCGAGGTGCGCTGGGCCTCGGCCACCGCCATGTCATAGCCCAGCAGGGCGGACCCATAGGCCTGTTCGGCGAATTCGCGGTCGACGTTCAGGCGTTCGAACTCGCCCAGCAGGGTGGCATAATCGTCCCCCCCGGCCCCGCCTGCCCCGACACCAAAGCGCGAGCGCTCTTCGGCGATGCGGCTGCCGATGACCTCGATGCGGCGCTCCAGCTGGGTCACGCGGGGGTCCTGCTCGCGCGCAGTTTCGCGCAGCAGGTCGAGGTCGATCATCGCGCTGGCCAACTGGGCCTGCAGCGTGTTCAGCAGGCCCATCTGGCCCTGCACATTGGCCAGCGGGTCGACGATCTGGTTGCGCGAGCGGAACGAGGTCACCGCTTCGCGCGCATTGCGCAGCCGTTCCAGCGCGGCGTCCAGTTCCTCGCGCGCATAGCGCGTCGCATCGGTGCGCGCGGCTACCGACAGGTCGTTGATCCGCTCGATGCTTTCCTCGGTGATCGCCTGGGCGATGCGCTGGGCCTCGTTGGGATCAAAGGCCTGAACCCGCAGCCGCATCAGGCCGTTGCCGGGCTCGTAATAGATATGCACCATGCGCGTCCAGTAGGACACCAGGTCCTCGATCGTCGCCTCGGGGTTGAACGAGAACACCGGGTCGGTCGCGTAGTGGCGCGAGAAAAGCCCGCGCAGGTTCAGCCGCTCGTCCAGCCGGGCCACCAGTTCCTGGCTCTGGATGAACTGATAGAGGATGTCGGTATCGGTCGAATTGGCGCCCGAGAACACGCTGAGCCGCCCCAGGAGATCCGAACCGCCGCTGCGGCTTTCGCTGGTGCGCACCGAAAAGCTGACTTCGGAGGCATATTGGTCGGCGGCCCGGGTCCACAGATACCACGCGCTGACCAGCACCGGCAGCGCGACCAGCAGGACAAAGCTGATGACCACGCTCCAGTGCCGCCGCCGCATGTGCGCGGCATTGGCCAGCGCGCCCACCGACGGCTGGGCCGGCATCGGCGTCGCAGGGGCCGCATCCGGTCCGATGGCCAGCATGGCATCGGACGGCGCTGCCGCCTCGGCGCGCGCGGCGCGGGCGATGGCGCGCGGGGTCGCGCGGCAAGGGGATCCTCGGGCAGCGAGGCCTCGTCTGCCACATTTCGCTCTGCCTCCTCGGCGGCGGCGCGCGCGGCGGCGCGGCGCGCACGCCGCAGGGCCCGTTGTTCGGCGACGGTCAGTGCGGCAGGCGCAGTCTGCTCCGGCGCGCGACTGGGGGCCGGGGCCCGCGCGGCACCGGAAAACGGGGGCGTGGCATCGTTCATGGCCGCCTGCGTCTCCTTCGTTTCCCGTGCCGAGGGGACTGCGCTCAGCGAGGGCTTGGGCTTGAACGGAGCGACGCTCGCCCGCCGCACCAGGGCGGCGGGGGGCTGCGCCCCGTCTGCCGGGCGCCTGTCCCCGGCCTCGAAACTGTTTGCTCCACCGACATCCTGCACCGCCCCGACCGAAAGACCGGGGGTTGATTCGTCGGCTGCCATCGTGTTCTGCCCGCTCATTCGCCTGTTCTCTTGCGATCCGGGCTGCCGTTGCGCGGCGGCCGGATCGGGTCATCGCGCCGCATCCTGCCACAGAACTGGCCGGGCGGGAAGGATTTGCGCCCCGCCACCGGTTCCTGCATAACGGGTTCAGGGCTTTTCCCGCCGATACCGCAGGTCACGCATGACGATGGACAGCACCGATCCGCCTTTGGCCCAGCCGCCGCTCGCGGCGTCGCCGACGCGGCCTGAGCGTTCGTTGCATGCCCGCCGCGCGCGCACCTTCCGGTCCATCTCGGCGCTGATGCTGCGCGAAATGTCGACAACCTACGGGCGTTCGCCGGGGGGCTATGTCTGGGCGCTGCTGGAGCCGATCGGCGCCATCGCCATGTTCACGCTGATCATTTCCGTCGGGCTGCGGTTGCGGGTGCCGTCGGTCGGCGTCAGTTTCGAACTCTTCTTCGCCACCGGGATCCTGACCTTTCGCATGGCCATGCGCACGGCATCGCAGGTGGCGGCGTCGATCTCGTATTCCCGCGCGCTGCTGTTCTATCCCAGCGTGACCTATTCCGATGCCGTTCTGGCGCGTTTCCTGCTTCAGATCATCACCCATTGCACGATCTTCGTGATCGTGATCACCGGGATCATCCTGCTGTTCGACACGCGGGCGATGCCGCATCTGCCGTCGATCATCACCAGCCTGACGATGGCGGCGGCGCTGGGACTGGGGCTGGGCGTGCTGAACGCCTATCTGTTCCCGATGTTTCCGCTGTGGAAGACGATCTGGGGCATTGTGACCACGCCGCTGTTCTTCATGTCGACGGTGATCTACGCCTTCGAAGACCTGCCGGCATTCGGCCGTGACCTCATCTGGTACAACCCGTTGGTGCATATCGTCGGCATGATGCGGCGGGGGCTGATCGGAACCTATGACGCGACGTGGATCTCGCCGGCCTATGTGTTCGGGCTCTCGTTCGTCCTGATGCTGATCGGGTTCGCGATGCTGGGCCGCTATTACCGCGCGATCACGAATCGCGAATTCGACTGACGGGCGGGCGCCTGCCGAACCGGGGCGGACGGGGCAGGCGCCGACCCTTGGCCATGCCGCCGACGCGGGCTGCCGTGATGCCGACCAGCCAGGCATCGAACAGCACGTTCTGGTGCGCCTGATAGAGCAGGTCCAGCCGCGCCTTGCGCGGGATGCAGCGGCGGACATAGACGGCGTCGGTTTCTTCGGGCGTGCGGCAGACGGACAGCAAGAGGCCCTCGTGGCGGGCAAAGACCAGGCTGGCCAGACCGGTCACCCCGGGGGTCGAGCGCAGCACGCGCGCGTAAAGGTCGGGATAGCGTTCGACATACTGGCGCAGCGGCGGGCGGGGCCCCACCAGGCTGATGTCGCCGCGCAGCATGTTCAGGACCTGCGGCATCTCGTCGAGCCGCATGCGCCGAAGGATCCGCCCGAAGGGCGTGATGCGTGCCGACTTGTCGCCGCCCGAGACACCCGAATCCGCTGTGCTGGTCGCCATGGTGCGCAGCTTCCACAGGGTGAAACCCTCGGTCGCGCTGCGCATGCGTTCGGCCCCGTAAAAGACCGGTCGCCCCTGCAATGCCCAGGACACCAGCACTGTCCCCAGGAACAGCGGCAGCAGCAGCGGCGCCATGACGGCCAGAAGGCCCAGATCGACCAGCCGTTTGGACAGAGTCATGCGAAGGTCGGTTGCCGAGGCATCAGATGTCGTTCACCCGGGTCGCGATGCCCAGAACCGACCCGAACAGGCCAAGCGCGCGCTGCGTGGTCACCGCCGGGGCCTGGGTGGCCAGCACCACATCGCCGTCCTGCAGGTGGAATTCGTCCGCGCTGAACACGCTGTCGGCGTTGGTCAGGTCAAAGCTGAACACCACGCGGGTATTGGGCGGGCCATCGGGGCGCGCCACCGAGTCCTCGGAATAGCGGCGCAGCACCAGAATGCCACGCGGATCGGCGCGGTTGTCGGCCAGCCCCCCCATCAGCGACAGCGCGCGCAGGGCAGTCACCTCTTCGGCGTCAAAGGTGATGACCTCCTGGCGGCCGGTGGCGCCCAGCGCCAGGAAGCGGCGGGGATCGGCCTCGATCATCACGCGGTCGCCTCCTTGCAGCGCGGGGTCGTTCGACGGGCTGGCCAGCACGAATTCCAGCGAGCGGCGATAGACGTGGCTGCCGCGGGTGATCTGAACCTGCGGGTTGGGCAACGTGGGACGCACGCCGCCGGCGCTGGCGATCAGGCTGGTCAGCGGCAGGTTGCGTTCGGTCAGCGGATAGGTGCCGGGGGTCTGCACCCCGCCCAGCAGCGCCACGGAATTGCGCCGCCCCTGTTCCACCGCGATCTGCACCTGCGCCGACGGGATGATCCCCGTCAGGCTGTCCTGCAGGCTCAGCCTGGCGGCGGCCAGCGTGAGGCCGCCAACCCGCACATCGTCGATGTAGGGCAGGCTGACATGGCCCGAAGCACTGACCACGACATTGGTCACATCAGCGAATTGCGCGTTGGGCGCGGTGATGAGCGAGCTTTGCTCGGCGTCCCAGATGCGCAGCGACAACTGATCGCCCGGGGCGAGCCGCTGGTCCCCCGGCGTAGCACCGCCATTGGGCCAGCCGGTGCGGCTGCGCCCATTCGATCCGCCCCAGGCGTGATACAGCGGAAGGCGGTCACGGGCCACGAGTTCGAGCGCGAAATCAACGTCTTCCGTGCCGCTCGCCAGCAGTTCGCGCCGCGAGGGGGCGCTGCGTGCCACGCTGCACGCCGACAGAAGGACCGCGCCCATGCCAAGCACGAGGTGGCGCCGGAAAACCCTGATTGTCACGCTGTCCCCTCGACACGTTCCGCCATTTTTCGCAAGCTATTGCATCGAAACCGCAACCGGTCAACCGGGCTGGGCGTCAAGGCCCCGGGACTGGGGCGTTTGGGGCACAGCGGGCTCAGCTGCCGGCGGATCCGTCGATCACCCGCAGGATCGGCACGGCGACGGGGACCGGGGCCGGGCCTTCGGCATTGGGTGCGGGATCGTCGGACCACAGCAGGTCGTGGATCGCCTTGCCGTCGGGCCGATAATCCAGCGGTGCCGCGCGCAGGATCGCGTGGATGCGGGCGAGGTCGAACGCGGTGCAGGCGTTCCACAGATCGTCCAGCAAGGCCCGCAATTCGGCCGGGCTCAGCGCGATTTCCGAAGCGGTCATGATTCGCGGATGCTCGGTGCCCGAGGGATTGTTGCCGATCAGCAATTCCTCGAACAGCTTCTCGCCCTTGCCCAGCCCGGTCAGATGGATGGGGATATCGCCGCCGTCGCCCTCGATCTGGCCTGCCTCGTCGACGACATAGGGGGTCAGGCCGTGCAGCCGGATCATCGTCTTTGCCAGATCGAGGATGCGCACCGGCGGCCCCATTTCCAGCAGGAACACATCGCCCCCCTTGGCCATCGCACCGGCCTGGATGACCAGTTGTGCGGCTTCGGGAATGGTCATGAAGTAGCGGATGATGTCCGGATGGGTTAGCGTGATCGGCCCACCATCGCGAATCTGCTGACGAAAACGCGGCACCACCGACCCCGACGACCCCAGAACATTGCCAAAGCGCACCATGCAGAACAGCGTCTTGCTCTCGGTGTCGAGCGCCTGGCAGATCAGTTCGGCCACCCGCTTCGATGCGCCCATCACGTTGCAGGGACGCACCGTCTTGTCGGTCGAAACCAGGATGAAGGTCTCGACCCCGGCCTCGACCGCGGCCTCGGCGACGACGCGGGTGCCAAAGACGTTGTTGCGCAGCCCCTCGACGATGTTTTCCTCGACCAGCACGACATGCTTGTAGGCGGCGGCGTGGTAGATGGTCTGCACCTTGAAGCGGCGCAGGACGGCGCGGATCCGGTTGGCATTCTGCACCGAACCCAGGATCGGCACCAGCCGCGGCCCGTCCGGCCCCATCGCGTCGCGCAATTCGGTGGTGATCGAATAGAGGGCGAACTCGGACAGGTCGAGCATGATCAGGGCCGCGGGCCGCTGCTGCACGATCTGGCGGCACAGTTCGGACCCGATCGTTCCGCCCGCGCCCGTGACCAGCACCACCTTGTCCGCGATCGTCCGGCTCATCAGGTCGGGGTTCGGGGGAACGATGTCGCGCCCCAGCAGGTCCTCGGGGGTGACCGGACGCAATTCCGACAGTTTCGCCCGCCCGGCGACGACATCGCTCATGCTGGCGATGGTCTTGACCTCGACCCCCAGCTTTTCCAGCTGCGAGACGATCTGGCGCCGCCGCACCCGGTTGATGCTGGGCATGGCCAGAAGGACCTCGCGCACGCCCCAGCGCTGGGTGAGGGTGCGCATCTCGGACGAGGCATGCACGCGCACGCCACTGACCGTGGTTCCATGCAGCGTCGGGTCGTCATCGACAAAGGCGACCGGGTGGTATTCGTTGCCCAGATGCAGCGCCGCCACCAGTTGCTGGCCCGCGTTGCCGGCGCCATAGACGATGACCGGAATGCGGTCGCGCTGCCCCGGGCGGCGCAGCAGGCCGCGCATGGCAAATCGGACCCCGGACACCAGCAACAGCGCGATCATCGCATGGATCGACGCCAGACTGGGTGGAACCGGGCTGCCCGAAGCAAGGATCACCCCGGTCATCAGGATCGCCGATGCCCCGGTTCCCCACATGAGGATCGGCATGGACTTGCCGGTGATGTAGCGCATCACGACCCGGTAAAGCCCGAGGCGCGTGAACACCACGAGCATGAGCGCGACCGGAATCAGCATGAAGCCAAGGACCCAAGGATCGGCGAGGGCGGACAGTGGAACGCCCTGCAGGACCATTGCCAGCACAAAGGCCAGGGCGATCAGCAAGGCGTCCACGCTCATCACGAGAGCCCGCTTGCGCGGCCGCGTCAGCGCGATGAAAAATCTCAGATGGGCCGGCATGTCGGCGTCAAATCCCGATTCAAGGTTCCCACGGATGCCAGATTGCCCCTCCCACGGACGGTTGGAACGCGGCCCCCGGCCCTGCGGGGAAGGGGCCGGAACAATTGGCAGCCTCTGCAGCGCCATCCGAGGTTGACCGTTTCCCGCCCCGGGTCAAGCCGGTTCCAGTTCCGTTCATGCTGTGGCGCGGCATGGCTTGCCCGGTTGTTGCAGATTTGTGACGCTGCGGGGCTGGACGGGGCACGTCACGGCAGGTCGGGCGAGCGATCCTGCGGGGCGGAAACGGGCGGGAATCAGAGTCGTGGGGAAGTCCTGTTCGTGGTCCCGCCCATGACGCTTCCTCCCACCCCCGAGTTGGAGGCCGCTGCAAACCCTGTGCGGTTCAGCATTCGACAGCCGGAAAACCTGACCGCCTGGACACCCTTT
>CALEZJ010000101.1 GCA_937927885.1 uncultured Paracoccaceae bacterium
CGCCTGCAACTGACGCAGGACCTCTATTTCGAAGTGCGAGGACTGGGCCCTCTGGAGCCGTTGCTGAAGGACGACACGATCAACGACATCCTGGTGAACGGGCCGAACCGCGTGTTCATCGAACGCGCCGGCAAGCTTGAACTCAGTGATGTGACCTTCAAGGACGAGCGCCACCTTTTGCGCATCATCGACAAGATCGTCTCGGCCGTGGGTCGCCGGGTGGACGAGTCAAACCCCTATGTCGACGCCCGACTGGCCGATGGCAGCCGGTTCAACGCGATGGTCCCGCCGGTGGCGGTCGACGGGTCGCTGGTATCGATCCGCAAGTTCAAGAAGGAAAAGCTGGGTATCAACGATCTGGTGAACTTTGGCGCCTTTTCCGAAGAAATGGCGATGTATCTCGAGGCCGCAGTCGCTACCCGCCTCAATGTCATCGTCTCGGGCGGGACCGGTTCAGGCAAGACCACGACTCTGAACGCACTTTCGTCCTTCATCGACAATTCCGAACGCATCCTGACCATCGAGGACACAGCCGAACTGCAATTGCAGCAAGTGCATGTGGGCCGCATGGAAAGCCGCCCCGCCAACGTCGAGGGCAAGGGCGCGGTGACCCAGCGCGACTGCCTGCGCAACGCGCTGCGCATGCGACCGGACCGGATCATTGTAGGCGAAACCCGCGGCGAGGAAGTCATCGACATGTTGCAGGCGATGAACACCGGGCACGACGGATCGATGACCACGATCCACGCCAACTCGGCGCGCGATGGCATAAGCCGCCTGGAAAACATGGTCGCCATGGCCGGGATCGAGATGCCGCTGCGCGCTGTGCGCAACCAGATCGCCAGTGCAGTCAACCTGATCGTGCAGGCCAGCCGCCTGCAGGACGGCAGCCGACGCATGGTGTCGATCACCGAGATCACCGGCATGGAAGGCGACATCATCACCATGCAGGAAATCTTCAAGTTCGAGCGCACCGGAATGGAGCCGAACGGCAAGATCATCGGCCATTTCACCGGCTGCGGCCTGCGCTCGCACTTCGCGGATCGTTTCCGTCGCTGGGGCTATGACCTGCCGCCCAGCCTCTACGACATCGTCGAGAAAGGGTGACCATCCATGGAAATCTCGCCCACCCTGCTGATATACGGCGCAATTTTCGGCGGTATCCTGCTGCTGGTCGAGGGGATCTACCTGTTGACCTTCGGCCGCTCGATCCGCCTCGGCAGCCGCCTGAACCGCCGTATCGAAATGCTGGACAGCGCCAAGAACCGCGCCGAGGTAATCGACAAGCTGCGCAAGGAAACCACCCAGCACAGCGCGTCAACGGCGATCCCCTTCTATGCCCTGCTGGCGGAAAAGGCCGAAAAGGGCAAGATCGCCTTTTCGCCGCTGATGCTGATCGTGTTGATGGTGGTGGTGGCAACCTTCGGATACCTCGCACTGACGGTGTTGACCGGCGCACCGTTGGCCGTGCGCCTGGGCGTCGGAGCGGCGATGGGGATCGGTGGCGTCTGGATTTGGGTGTCGGGCAAGGCCAAGAAACGATTTTCCCTCATCGAGGAACAGCTTCCCGATGCGATCGACCTGATCGTGCGTGGCCTGCGCGTGGGCCATCCCTTTGTCCACGCGCTGGCAGCGGCGGCACGGGAAATCCCTGATCCGCTGGGCACCGAACTGGGCCTGATCGCCGACGAGGCCGCCTATGGGCGTGACATGGGTGAGGCGCTGCTTGCCTTTGCCGAGCGCATGGACATGCAGGACCTGCGCTTTCTGGCGGTCGCGGTCACCATCCAGGCGCAATCGGGTGGCAACCTGGCCGAAATCCTCGACGGGCTCAGTAAGGTCGTACGCGCGCGCTTCAAACTGTTCCGCCGTGTTCGCGCCATCACGGCCGAGGCCAAATGGTCCGGTATGTTCCTGTCCGGTTTCCCCATCGCGGCAATGCTGATGATCTCGATCATCAAGCCGGACTATTACGACGAGGTCAAGGAAACCGCCCTCTTCATTCCCGTCGCGCTGGTCGTGGTGATCTTTCTGGTCGTCAACGTCCTTTACATGCGCAAGATGGTCAACATTCAGGTCTGAGGCACGCCATGCCCACCGATATTTTCGCCACCCTGACCTCGCTTCCCGTGATGATCACGCTTCTGGTCGCGGGCGGGGTTACGCTGGTCCTTTTCACTCTGACCGGGGGATCCGACCGCCCCGATCCGCTGGCCCGGCTGAAGGAACAGCGCGTCACCGGCAGGCAGGAGCGCACCAGCCTGTCACGCGCAGGCTCCACCAGCGCGCTGGCGCGGCGGCTTGAACGCTACAAGGCCTTTCTGGAACCTGCCAGTCAGACTGAAATGGGTGAAGGGCGACTGCACATGATCCAGGCCGGCTATCTCGGCCGCAATGCAGTGCGCGACTACAACGCTGCCAAGTTCATTGGTGGATTGGGCGGCCTGTTGTTGGGCCTGGGCTGGCTGCTCTTGAACCCCCCAGCCGAGGATGCCTCGATCCTGGCCACCGCAATGCCGGTGCTCGCACCGACGCTGCTGGGCTATTACTTCCCGATCTACTGGGTAAACAAGCGCCGCGAGGAGCGTCAGACCCAGATCACCCGCGGCTTTCCCGACTCGCTCGACATGCTGCTGATCTGCACCGAAGCCGGGCAGTCCATGGACCAGTCCATCGCCCGCGTCGCCCGCGAACTGAAAGCGGGCTATCCCGCACTGGCCGAGGAATTCGAAACCGTCTCGCATGAGGTGAAGGCAGGCAAGGACCGTCTGGAAGTGCTCAAGGACATGGGCATCCGCTGCGGGAATGCGGACATCAAATCCTTTGTCACGGTGCTGATCCAGTCGGCGACCTATGGAACCTCGGTTGCCGATGCGCTGCGCGTTTATGCGGCGGAAATGCGTGACAAGCGCGTGATGCTGGCCGAAGAAAAGGCGAACGTCTTGCCGACCAAGCTGACTTTGGGCACGATGATGTTCACGGTGCCGCCTTTGTTGATCATCCTGATCGGCCCGTCGGTCTATGGGGTGACAGTATTCCTGAATTCGGCGCAGATCGGTTTGTAGCGCGATGGGCAGCCGGGCTTCTGGCACTCGTCCTGACGGCCTGTGCGCCGGCCGGCGAGTTCACGCCAGACGGCCTGCCCGGCCGGGCAACGGCCCCTGGCGATGCCGTCGACGGCCTTGCCGTCGGCCACCGCCTGATGGAAGCGGGCGAATACGAA
>CALEZJ010000102.1 GCA_937927885.1 uncultured Paracoccaceae bacterium
ACCGATCACCTATCTGCGGGTGTCGGTAACGGATCGCTGCGATTTCCGCTGCGTCTACTGCATGGCCGAACATATGCAGTTCCTGCCCAAGGCCGAATTGCTGACGCTGGAAGAACTGGACCGGCTGTGCAGCGCCTTCGTGGGACTTGGCGTCAGAAAGCTGCGCATCACCGGGGGCGAGCCGCTGGTGCGCCGCAACATCATGAGCTTTTTCCACGCCATGTCGCGCCATCTGGGCAGCGGGCTGGACGAACTGACCCTGACCACCAATGGCAGCCAGTTGGCCCGCTTCGCGACGGAACTGGCCGATTGCGGCATCCGGCGGGTCAATGTCTCGCTGGATACGCTGGATGCGGACCGCTTTGCCGCCATCACCCGCTGGGGCCGGTTGCCGCAGGTGCTGGACGGCATCCGCGCCGCGCAGGAGGCCGGGCTGCGGGTCAAGATCAACACCGTGGCGCTGAAGGGTGTCAATGACGACGAATTGTTCGGTCTGGTCCGCTGGTGCGGCGATCAGGGCCACGACCTGACCTTCATCGAGGTCATGCCGATGGGCGATCTGGGGAATGAGGACCGGCTGGACCAGTACTGGCCGCTCAGCGACCTGCGGGCGCGGCTGGCCGAACGCTTTACCCTGATCGACCTTGCCGAGCGCAGCGGCGGCCCGGCCCGCTATGTCCGCCTTCAGGAAGCCGGCCAGAAGATCGGCTTCATCACGCCGCTGACCCACAATTTCTGCGAAAGCTGCAACCGCGTCCGCCTGACCTGCACCGGCGAATTGTATATGTGCCTTGGGCAAGAGGATCGCGCCGACCTGCGCGCGCCGCTGCGCGCCTCGGCCGACGACGCGCCGCTGCGCCATGCGATCCGCGCCGCCATCGCCATGAAGCCCAAGGGCCACGATTTCGACTATTCGCGCCAGACCGTCACGGGCCAGATGACCCGACATATGAGCCATACCGGCGGCTGACCTTCCGCGCGGTTTTCTTCCGCCTGCGGCATCAAATCCGAATTACAGATCCGGGATCGCCCTCAGGGCGCGGGAATTGCGTTGCGGGACAGGACACCCGGTATTCATTGCCAGGGCTGACCACGACCAGGGCATGAATGTGATCGCCCTGGCGATAGCCCCCTTGACCCCGCCATCCGAAAACCCTAGCAAATGCAAGGCTCCGGCGGGTTGGCGGAGAGGTTACGCAGTGGATTGCAAAGCGCAAACGCTTGTAAGTGAAAGCAACCCTCTAGCGGAAAATCGTTGTCAGGACAAATCGGGAACGCAAAGCAAACCTGATAATGCCGCCTCAGCCGGCTATTCGCGCGATCTGGGGGCGCTGTTCCTGCGGTATGACCTGGCGAATTGTGACCCCGATGTCGCATTGCCGATCATCTACGAATACCTTGATCGGTCTTACACCGGCGGTCCGGGTTTCTGGGATCCTCAACGTGTCGTTGTCGAGGATGCCCGGTGGTGGGCGCAGGTGGCACCGCCGCATGAGCGGGCTGCTTATGGCATGGCGGCGCTGGAACTGCTGACGGGCGGCTATCTCGGCCTGAACATCCGCAAAAAGCTCTTTCTGCTTCCGTGGGAGGGTTTTTCGGCCGAGGAACAGCTTTGGTTCTTGCAGCATATCGACGCCGAAGGCTTCAGGCGTTGGGGGGCATGGGCTCTGTTGCACAAATCTGTTCTGGATTCATCTCGTGAACTCAGCGTGATATCTGTTCCGGATGAGCAGACCGACACCCCCGAGCTACAAGCCCAGGAACTGGCCGTCCTATAACGAGGCGCTCAGGCGCCGAGGTTCGCTGACGATCTGGTTCGACCCCGCCATGACTTGGGAGGCGGCGCCGACTGGCAAGCGTGGTCGACAGCGCGACTACGGCGATGCCGCGATCCAGACCTGCCTGACGATGAAGGTCATGTTCGGCATGGCGCTCAGGCAGACGACGGGCTTCGTCGAGAGCCTGCTGCCGCTGGTCGGTCTGGACCGGGCTGTGCCCGACTTCAGCACGCTGTCGCGCCGCCAGAAGACCCTGAAGGTGAACATCCCCTGCCGCGGCTCGGGCGGCCCTCTGCGCCTGCTGGTCGACAGCCCGGGGAATCAAGGTCGAGGGCGAAGGAGAATGGACTGAGGAGGGCCAGAAAACAGTCCGGGGGACTGTTTTCCCGACGAAGGCGCAAGCACGGCGTCACCAAACGTCGGGTCTGGCGCAAGACCGACATCGGGTGGAGGAGGGCCAGCAAACAGTCCGGGGGACTGTTTGCCCGACGACCACGAGACATCCCTGGAAATCCGGGCCGCCGAGTTCACCACCAGCGACATCGGCGATGCCCCCATGCTGCCCGAGCTGCTCGATCAGTTCCCGCCGGAGCAGGAGATCGCTACCGTCACCGCTGATGGTGCCTTCGGCACGCGCAAGTGCCATGACGCCATCGCCGCCCGAGGTGCCGCCGCGACGTCGGGCATTCACTTGAACCAGTGGCGTTCATGCCCTCCACCCGCCTCGCAAGAATGCCAAACCGTGGAAACCCGACACCCCGGGGGCCATCGCACGCAACAATATCCTGCGCAGATCAAGGCGCGTTGGTCGAACCATCTGGCGGCGATGGAGCCGCTATCACCGCAGAAGTCGGGCAGAGATGTGAGCAGGATCAGAAAACAGTCCCCGGGACTGTTTTCCCGACGATCGGATGCACTGCGTCAAGCTCTGGGGCCAGCGCCTGTCCGTACGCGACTTCGACCGTCAGGCCGCCGAGTTCCAAGGGCGCGTCGCCGTGCCAAACGGCTTCACAGCCATCCGCACACCCATCACAGACGTCGCAGGATAACTCCGTCCGGCGAAAGGGGAGCTCCGGTCCTCACACGATTTGTCCAAAAAAGCCGGTCAGTGGCACCGATGCCGATGCGCACTCGGTATGGTATGCCCTCTAGGGTCAGGACCCATTGATTATGGCGTTGTTCGGTGCTTCAGGAGTGTCCA
>CALEZJ010000103.1 GCA_937927885.1 uncultured Paracoccaceae bacterium
GATCCGCAGGATCATGTCTGCCTGAATGTCGCCACCTACGGGCGCGGCGGGGGGCATTTCACCATGACCGATCGCGGGCGCCCGGCGTTGCGCCAGTCGGAGGACACGCTGCGCCTCGGTCCCAGCGCGATGCACTGGCGGGAGGATGCGCTGGTGATCGAGGTCAACGAGATCAGCGGCTTGCCCCGGGTCGGGCAGCTCAGGGGGCGGGTGGTGGTGACACCCTCGGCAATCACCGCGGTGGAACTGGCGCTGGGCGGCGGTCATGTCTGGCGCCCCTTCGCCCCCGTCGCGCGCATCTCGGTCGATCTGGGGCCGGGGTTGCGTTGGCAGGGACATGGCTATTTCGATGCCAATTTCGGCCCGCGCGCGCTCGAATCCGACTTCCACCACTGGACATGGGGACGCTATCCCCATGCGGGGGGGGGCAACCTGTTTCTATGACGCCGAACGCGCGGATGGGTCCGTGCTGGCCGAGGCGCTGCATTTCTCGCCCCGGGGCGAGGCGATGCGCCTGGATCCGCCGCCGTTGCAGGCCCTGCCCCGCAGCCTCTGGGCGGTGCGTCGGCAAACCCGGGGCGATGCGGGAACACAGCCGCGGCAGGTTCTGGGCATGCTGGACGCGCCGTTTTATACCCGGGCGGTGGTGGAAACCCGGCTGGGCGGCGAACTCACCCGGGGCGTGCACGAGGCCCTGGACCTGCGGCGCTTTCGCAGCCCCTGGCTGATGCCGATGCTGGCCTTCAGGG
Organism: uncultured Paracoccaceae bacterium; assembly: GCA_937927885.1. GTDB lineage: Bacteria > Pseudomonadota > Alphaproteobacteria > Rhodobacterales > Rhodobacteraceae > Pararhodobacter. The sequence continues at coordinate 750 of CALEZJ010000103.1, forward strand.
TGCCCCGCCGACGCGGTTGGCCTGCGGATTGAGGCGCAGCACGCTGGCATTCAACGCCGCCGCGATGCTGACCCACAGAAGGTAGGGGGCGAACATCGCCCCTGCCACGGCGTCGATCTGCCAGAAGGCCCAGGTCGTCGCGGCCACGCTCAGCCAAAGGCCCGCCATCACCACCAACGCCGCGCGCATCCGGTGCAGGCCGAAGAACACCGGCGTCCAGAGCGTGTTGAAGGCGATCTGCGCCCCCCAGAGCGCCAGAGCCTGCCCGCTGTCAGGCCGGAGCGCCACGCGCATCGCCGCCCAGGCCATTAGGACGTAAAGCGTGGTCCAGACCAGCGGAAAGGCCAGCCGCGGCGGGGTCCAGACCGGTTTCCTGAGACCCTCATACCAGGCGCCCGGCTGAAACAGCGCGCCGGTCGCGGCCGCGGCGCCGCAGGCGACGAGGAAGGTCAGGAACAGAACAGGGTCAAAGCTGGCAACGGTGTCCAAGGTCACAATCCGGATCAGCGCCCGTCAGTCAGGCCACCCGTCAGATAAGCACCCCGGCCGCCGGGATCAACCGCGCTGGCGCGCCGCAAGGTCGCGGGCGCGCAATTGCCCCAGCACCTCGATCAGCCTGTCACTGCGTGCCTGAACGCAAAGGCGGCGCGTTGCAGCCTCGACGAGAAAGGCCACTTCGGGCGCGGGCGGGGCATGAAGCGTGGCCGGGAGCGGTGCCAGCAGGGCGGCGGCGCTGCGCAGCCCCGCCCAGCCCATCAGGCGCAGCTTGGTCCGCCCGGACGTATGCGCGCGGCGGGTGATGCTGTCGCAACCGTGGCGCGAAAGGTCATGGCCGATGGCGGCATAGACATGGCGCGCGGCATAGATCGACGGACGGCAATCGAGCGGCAACGCGGCAATCCCGGGCTCGCTGCGGAGATAGAGCGTCTCGGCTTCGGCCAGAAGCCGGGCAACCATGGCCAGAACCGGCGGCGTGGGGCGCGGGTCCGCCAGAAAGGCGGCCGCGTCGATCCCGGCCTGCTCCAGCCATTCGGCGGGCAGGTAAAGCCGCCCGGCGCGCGCATCCTCGCCCACATCGCGGGCGATGTTGGTCAGTTGCATCGCCAGCCCCAGATCGCAGGCGCGCGCCAGCCGCGAGGCGTCGCGCACCCCCATCAGCACCGCCATCATCGCCCCCACCGCCGAGGCGACGCGCGCGGAATAGGACAGGACGTCGGAAAACGTGGTGGGCCGAAAGCCGTCGGCATCCCAGGCCAACCCTTCGAGCAGGGCCTCGGGCAAGGCGCGGGGCATCTGATGCGTCTCGACCACGGCGGCAAAGGCGCGGTCGGCGGGCGCATTGCGCGGCTGGCCGCGGTAAACTCGATCCAGCCGTTCGCCCAGGGTCAGCACGGCGCCGGCCTTGTCGGTCCCTTCGTCCACCGCGTCATCGGCGAGGCGGCAAAAGGCATAAAGCGCCAGCGCCGGATCGCGCACCCGGCGCGGCAGCAGCTTTGACGCGGCATGGAACGAGCGCGACCCGGTGCGGATAGCGTCGCGGCAATGGGCGAGATCGTCTGCCTGCATGGGTGTCATTCCGCAGCGAGAGGGAGAGCGCGAGGCGCCGCCAGGGTACGCGGCGCGTCGGGAACAAGGGTCGCCAGTACCTCGGCCGTGCCGATCACCCCGGGCACGCCCGCGCCCGGATGGGTGCCTGCACCGGCCAGAAAGAGGCCCGGCAATTCCTCGGAGATGTTGTGCGGCCGAAACCACGCCGATTGCAGGATGCGCGGCTCGATGGAAAAGCCGGCCCCCATCGGCGACAGATACCGGTCGCGGAAGGTTTCGGGCGTGAACACGCGCGAGGTGGTGATGTGGCGCGACAGGCCCGGCAGCAGCCGCTCCTCCAGCATCGCCAGCATCTTCTGGCGGTAGGGCTCTGCCTCGGCCGCCCAATCCACCCCGCCATGCCCCAGATGCGGCACGGGCGAGAGGGCATAGAAGGTATCCCCGCCCTCGGGCGCCACCGACGGATCGGTGACCGAGGGGCGATGCACATAAAGGCTCATGTCCCCGGCCAGCTTGCCGCGGATGAAGATGTCCTTGATATGGTCCTTGTAGCGCGGCCCCACGGCGATGGTGTGGTGACCGACGTCCTTCCACATCCCCCTGGTGCCCTGCGTGCCGAAATACCACACGAACAGCCCCATCGACCAGCGCGCGCGTTTCAGTTTCGGCGTGGTCCAGCGGCGGCGCGGCAGGTTGCGCAACAGGCGGTCATAGGTCTGGCCGGGATCGGCATTGGACACCACGACATCGGCGCGCAGCACCCGGCCATTGGCCAGCAAGACCCCCGCCGCGCGACCCTGACGGTGCAGGATCTCGTCGACCTCGGTGTTGAGCAGGACCTGCCCGCCCTGCCCCTCGATCACCTTGACCATGGCGCGCGCGATCGCCTGCACCCCGCCCATGGCGTAATGCACGCCAAAGGCCTTTTCGAGGTGACTGACCAGAATATACATCGAGGTCACGTTGAACGGATCGCCGCCGATGAACAGCGGGTGAAACGACAGCGCAAAGCGCAGGCGCGGATCGCGCACCCGGCGCGCGGCATGGGCGTGCACCGAACGGTCGGCGCGCAGCCAGGCGAAGCGTGGCAGCACCTTGATCAGATCGAGGAACCGGTGCATCGAGCGTCGGCCCATATCCTCGTAGCCGAACCAGTAGCGCGCCTCGCTGTCCGTCAGGAACTGCCGATAGCCCGCAAGGTCGCCGGGTGACAGCCGCGCGACCTCTGCCTGCATCGCCGCGTCATCCTGCCAGGCGGTGAATCTGGACCCGTCCGGCCAGCGGATTTCATAGAAAGGGTCCATCGGCACCAGCCGCACATCGGCGTCAAAGTCGCGCCCGCAGGCGGCCCAGAGGTCGCGCAACCCCTGCGGCACGGTGACGATGGTGGGGCCCAGATCGAATCGGTGGCCGTTTTCGGTGATCGACGATCCCCGCCCGCCGGGTTCGTCCAGCCGGTCCACGACCGTCACCCGCCAGCCCTTGGCCCCCAGCCGCATGGCCGAGGCCAACCCTCCCAGTCCGGCGCCGATCACGACCGCCGCCCCCGAGGAATCTGCAGCCGGGGTCAGGTGTGTCATTGTGCGTCCTCGCATGTGTCCAGTTAAGATTACAGTGTCACTGTCAGTTTGCAACCCGATTTTCCTTTCCAAGCCGGGATCGAGGGCTATAATGC
>CALEZJ010000104.1 GCA_937927885.1 uncultured Paracoccaceae bacterium
AGGGCCGCACCATCGCGGGCCGGGGTATCTTCCTGATCCCGCTTTCCGATGTGGACCCCGACACGGGCGAGATGTCACCGGTCACCACCTTTGCCCATGCCGCGATGCTGGTCACGGTCGAGGTATGCGACGAGACCGGCGAGGTTACGGTGACCGACATGCAATCGGCCTATGAGGTGGGGCGCGCGCTGAACCCGCGTCTGGTAGAGCAGCAATTGCGCGGCGGGGCATGGATGGGGATGTCGCATGCGGCCTGGGAAACGACCGAGCCTTATTACCCCGCCCGCGACCACGGGCCGGTGGATTTCAACGGCTACCTCATGCCCGGCCCCGGCGATCTGGCCCCGCACCATATCAGCATTCTGGAGCGCCCGGCCGAGGATGGCCCCTACGGCGGCAAGGGCCCAGGCGAGATGTGCGCGAACCCGGTGCTGCCTGCCGTGGTCAACGCGGTCTATGACGCGGTGGGCGTGCGGATCGACGATCTGCCGGTCACCCCGGAAAAGGTCCTGCGCGGACTGCGCGCACTGGGCGGCGCGCGCCCGAGGCGGCGTCTCTGATGGCGGTCCGGCGCTCCATCCAGGGACTCGACGGGCCCGAACCGTTGGCAACGGCCCTGCGCGAGGCGCAGTATGTGGCCGACGAGGGGCTGTCGACGGCGACCTATCTCGCACTCGCCCTGGGCAAGCCCCTGCTCCTGGAAGGCGCGCCGGGGGTCGGCAAGACCGAGGCCGCCAAGGCACTGGCTTCGGTTCTGGGGCGCGAGTTGGTGCGGCTGCAATGCTACGAGGGGATCGATGCGGCGGCGGCAGTCTATGACTGGAACTTTCCGCGCCAGATGCTGGCAATCCGGCAGGCAGGGGACGCCTATGTCAACCTTTACAGCGATGATTTCCTGCTGGCGCGCCCCCTTTTGCTGGCGCTGCAGGCCCCGCGCGACCGGGTTCTGCTGATCGACGAAATCGACCGCGCCGACCCCGAATTCGAAGCCTTCCTGCTGGAATTCCTGTCAGATTTCACCATCTCGATCCCCGAGCGAGGCACGATCCGCGCGCCCGAGCCGCCCGTGGTGGTCCTGACCTCGAACCGCACGCGCGAGTTGCACGAGGCCCTGCGACGGCGCTGCGTCTATCACTGGATCGGTTATCCCGACCCGGTGCTGGAGGCTGAAATCGTCCGGATGCGGGCCTCGACCGTCATGGCCGACACCGCACGCCGCGTCGTGGCCGCCGTCAATCGCCTGCGGGCCGAACCCCTGGCCAAACCGCCCGGCGTCGCTGAAACCGTCGAATGGGCCGAGGCCGCGACGCTGCTCAACGCCCGTGGCACGCCCTGGCCAGAGGCGTTTCGCCGCGCCATCGGGGTGGCGTTGAAGGATCAGGACGATCTGACCTGGGTCGCGCCCAGGATCGACACGTTGATCGGAGGACAGGCCGCATGACTGTCCTTGCCCCCTTTCTGGCCTTTCCCCCCGCGCTGCGTGTCGCCGGTTTTGCAGCGGCCCCCGAACAGACCTCCGGCTTCCTTGCGGCGGTCGGTCTCCTGGGGCCGCGATCGATCCACGACATCCGCCGCGCGGCACAGGCAATCTACGGGCCGGGGCCGGACCGGGTGGACCTGTTCGACCAGGTGTTCAACGCCGTCTTTCTGGGTCAGTCGCTACAGGCCCCCGCTGCGGGTGAAACCGAGACCGAATTGCCGCCGGCGATGGACGCGGGCGGGCTCGACCTGATCCCCGAACCCGAGGACGAGGATCCCTCGGGCCAGGATGCCACCCTTGCCGAGCGTCTGTTTCAGCGCGCGCTGACCGCAGGGGATGGGCTGGGCGGTTTCGCCCGCGCCCTGCCCCATGCACTGCCAAAGCGTCGCTCGCGCCGCTTTCGCAGCGCGGCGGGCAACCGCCCCGACCCGGTGCGCGCCTTTCGCCAGATGCTGAAGCGCGACGGCGAGATCGCGCGCCTGCCCGCGCGCGCGCGGCGACAAAGGCAGCGCCGGGTCCTGGTGCTGATTGACATTTCGGGCAGCATGAAGGGGGGCACTGACGGGGCGCTGAGGCTGTCGCATGCGCTGATGCGCGGCGCCGAACGGGCCGAGGTGTTCACGCTGGGCACGCGCCTGACGCGGGTCAGCCGAGCGTTGAGATTGCGCGACGCCGATCAGGCATTGGCGCAGGTCTCAGGGCTGGTCGCCGATTGGGATGGAGGCACCCGTCTGGGCGAGGCGCTGGGCGTGTTCCTGTCGGTGCCGCGCTTTGCATCCTTTGCGCGCGGCGCGCTGGTGATCGTTCTCTCGGACGGGCTTGAACGCGGCGGGCCCGAAGCCTTGGCGGCGGCCATGGCCCGGATGCGCGGCCTTGCTCGGCATATCCTGTGGCTGACGCCACTGGCCGCCGATCCCGCCTATCGCCCGGAAACCGCCGCCCTGCAGGCGGTGCTGCCCTATCTGGACGGTCTGGCCGATGGCAGCCGCCCCGAGGCCATCGCGCGAAACATCCTCGATTTCGGGCGGGTGGCACGATGAGGATCGTCGACAGCCATTTCCACGTCTGGCGGCAGGCCGATCTGCCCTGGCTGGTCGGGCCGATGCAGCCGCGCATCTTTGGCGCCTATGACCCCCTGCGCCGTGATTATCCGATGGCCGAATACCTGGCCGACATTTCCGGGCAGGGCGTGGTCAAGGCAGTCTATGTGCAGGCCAACTGGGCGCCCGACCGGGTCGAGGCCGAGGCGCGCTGGATCGAGGATCTGGGCATCGAGACCGGCTGGCCGCATGCCACCGTGGCCTATGCCGACATGACGCAGCCCGATGTGCGCCCCGCGCTGGACCGGCTGGCGATGAATCCGCGCCTGCGCGGCATCCGCCAGCAGTTCCACTGGCACGAGGACCCGCTCTTTCGCTTCGCCCCGCGGCCTGATCTGTGCGACGATCCGACTGTGCAGCGCAATTGCGCACGGCTGGCGGACTATGGCCTCGCCTTCGATCTGCAGGTGTTTGCCGGGCAGATGGACTGCGCCTCGCGTCTTGCCGCAGCAGCACCGCGCACGACCTTCGTGCTGCAACATGCGGGCATGCTGGAAGATGACAGCCCCAAAGGTCGCGCGCTCTGGCTGGCGGCGATGGAACGGCTGTCCGCCTGCCCGAATGTGGTGGCAAAGCTTTCGGGCTTTGGCACCTTCGTCCACCGGGTCGACCCGGCGCTGATCTCCTGGCTCTGGCAGCAGGTTCTGGCGCTTTTTGGCCCGGATCGCTGTCTATGGGGGTCGAACTTTCCCATCGAAAAATTGTGGACCGACTATCCGGCGCTGATTGCAGCCCATCGCCGGGCCGCCGCCGACCTGCCGCCAAAGACGCAGCAGGCGGTCTTTCACGACACCGCATGCCGGGTCTACCGGCTCTGAGGGAGGAACGAATGCCGTTGGAAATCAAGGTTCTGGATTTCGGAGACATCGAGCTGGAAAGCTCGTTCCTGGTCCTTGGGCGCGACTGCGGGCGCACGCGTCGGGTGCCGGTCTACGGTTTTCTGATCCTCGGCGGGCAGTATCCGATCGTTGTGGACACCGGCTATCGCGACAATGCGATCATGGAAAGCCTCGGCATGCGGGGCCTGCAATTCCATGAAAACATGATCGAACGGCAACTGGCAAAATACGGCGTCAGGGTGGGCGACGTGCGCTATATCCTGCACACGCACCTGCATATCGACCATGCCGGCAAGGACGATTGCTTTCCGATGAACACCACCGTGGTGATCAACCGTCGGGAACTGGAATACTCGGTCTCGGGGCTGATGCATCCGCAATACCCCAAACCCGACACGATCCACCTGATCGAGCGCCTGCACACGCCCGGCGCTCTCAGGCTGGAGGATCTGGAGATCACGGGCGAGATCGAATTGTTGCCCGGGATCAGCCTGGAGGCCGCGGGCGCCCATACCGAGGGCTCGATGAACGTGCATGTCGAAACCGCCGAAGGCCGCGCCACGATCTGCGGTGATGTGATCTATGATTTCAATGACCAGATCATCCAGCCCTTTCACAGTTTCGGTCCCGAGGAATACCAGGTCACCGGCAATCACGGCGGATCGAAGCGGGGCGAAAAGGGTGCCATTCGCAAGCTGATGTACTCGAAATCGAAATTTCTGCTTCCTGTGCATGACAAGCCCGCGAAGATCGACGGCGGGCGGGTTGTCGGGCGCATGGACATGTCGATCCCCGGTCCGGTGGCGCAATCCGTGCCCCGGCGCGACTGGTTCCCGGCCTGAGGGGGGCAGCGATGGCGCATCAGGCATTGGACCCGGCGTTCCGCCGACTGATCGACGAACACGCCCCGGTGCGACAGGCAGGGTCGGGGGTTACCTTTACCGAGGGGCCGATCTGGCACCCGGTGGATCACTACCTCCTGTTCTCCGACATGCCGGGCGATGTTCGCCGACGGCTGGACGGCGCCGGGGTGCGCGAGGTCATGCGCCCTTCGAACAAGGGCAACGGCATGACCTATGATGCCGACCTGAACCTCTTGGTCTGCGAACATGCCACCAGTTCGGTCGCGCGGTTTCGTCCCGATGGTACGCGCGAGGTGCTGGCCAGCCATTACAAGGGGCAGGAACTGAACAGCCCCAACGACATCTGCGTCAAATCCGATGGCTCGATCTGGTTCACCGATCCCTGGTACGGCCGCATGCCGCATTACGGGGTGGAACGCCCGAGGCAACTGGGCTGGCAGGGGGTGTTCCGGCTGAAGCCCGGCCATCGCCCAGGTGACGAACCTGACCTGATGGTGGACCGCTTCACCTTTACCCAGCCGAACGGGCTGTGTTTCAGCCCGGACGAAACCCGGCTTTACGTCAACGATACCGAGCAGGCGAATATCCGGGTCTATGACGTCGGTCCGGGCGGGGCATTGTCGAACGGTCGGGTCTTTGCCTCGGGCCTCCGCGACAGCCTGCTGCCCGGCGTGCCGGACGGGATGAAATGCGACGCCGAGGGAAACGTGTGGTGCTGCGCGCCCGGCGGCCTGTGGGTCTTTGCCCCGGACGGACGCCATATCGGCAAGGTCAGCGTCCCTGAACTGCCGGCCAACCTGCACTGGGGCGGGCCGGACTGGCGCACGCTTTATGTCTGCGCCACGACCTCGGTCTATGCGATCCCGGTCCGGGTGGGTCCGCGGGCCGAACCTTTCATGGCCGCGCGCGCCCGGCCCGCCACGCCGCGGTCAGGGGACGACGGACTGCGGCTGGATGCCAGCCGCTGCGCGCTGATCATCCAGGACATGCAAAACGATGTGGTGATGGAGGGCGGGGCCTTTGCCAGTTCGGGCAGCCCGGCCCATTGCCACCAGCAGAACGCCATCGCCAATATCGCGCAACTGGCGGCGCGCTGCCGTGCGTTGGGGGTGCCGGTGATCCATGTCTGGTTCATCCGGCGCGCTGACGCCCGCGACATGACCCTGAATGCGCCGCTGTTCGAATCCTGCGTCGACTCGAACGCGCTGATCGAAGGCACCTGGGGGGCCGAGCCCGTCCCCGGGCTGGAAGCGCAGCCCGGGGACCATGTGATCCGCAAGGCGCGCATGTCGGCATGGGAAGGCACGCCGCTGGATCGCATCCTGAAGGCCGAGGGGCGCGACATCCTGATCGAGACCGGCGCCTGGACCAACATGTCGGTCGAACACACGGCGCGGACCGGGGCGGACAAGGGTTATGTCATGGTCATCCCTGAGGACGGTTGCAGCAGCATGAACACCGACTGGCACCGCGCCAGCATCGATTACGCCATGCAGAACGTGGCACTGGTGACCAAGACCCGCGCCGTCATCGACGCGCTGGGCTGACGAAGGAGAAAGAGCGATGGGACGGCTGGACGGAAAACGCGCGCTGGTGACAGCAGCCGGGGCGGGAATCGGGCGGGCGACGGCGGCAGCCTTTCAGCGCGAGGGGGCCGAGGTGGTGGCCACCGACATCAACGCCGCCGCGCTGGCGGGTCTCGACGGTGCGCGTGCGCTGCGGCTCGATGTGCTTGACGGCGCGGCGATCAGCGCGCTGGTCGTGGCCGAAGGGCCTTTCGACATCCTGATGAATGCTGCGGGCTATGTGGCGCATGGCACGATCCTCGACTGCGACGAGGCCGGCTGGGACCGGTCGGTGGATCTGAACCTGAAGGCGATGTACCGGCTCAGCCGGGCGGTTCTGCCAGGGATGCTCGACCGTGGGCGGGGCTCGATCATCAATGTGGCTTCGGCGGTGGGCTCGATCCTGGCGGCGCCGAACCGGTTCGTTTACGGAGTGACCAAGGCGGGGGTGATCGGCCTGACCAAGGCCATTGCCGCCGATTTCGTGGCGCGCGGCGTGCGCTGCAACGCGATCTGTCCCGGGACGGTCGACACGCCCTCGCTCGCCGAGCGGATGGAGGCACTGGGCCGCACCCTGCCCGGCGGCATCGACGAGGCGCGGCGGCTGTTCCTGGCCCGCCAGCCGTCGGGCCGGTTGGGC
>CALEZJ010000105.1 GCA_937927885.1 uncultured Paracoccaceae bacterium
CGGCTTGCGCACGACGATGGCCTTCTTGCGCAGGAAGCGGAAGAACCCGCCAAACCCATAGCGCGACCCGCCCAGCCCCGAGACTCCGAAGGCGGTCTTCTCGGCCCGCGCCCCAACGCCGCCCATCGTGTCGAAATCGTTTATCCACAGGCCCCCGGCGTTGATCTGCTCTCCTACTGCGATGGCCTCATCCTCGTCACCGATGACGGCTGCCGAAAGGCCGAACACCGTGTCATTGGCCAAGCGCACGGCTTCGTCGACGGTGGTGAACCGTGCCACGGGAATGATCGGGCCGAAGGTTTCGTCCTGCATGATCGCCATGTCCTGCGTCACATCGACCAGCACCGTGGGCTCGCACCACAACCCGCCGTCCTTTTCGACGATCCTCCCGCCGGTCAGCACGCGCGCACCCTTGGCCAGGGCATCCTCCAGTTGCGCCCGGATGATCGCTGCCTGCCGATCCAGGATGATCGGACCCAACTCGCCCGACTCGACACCGTCGAGGTTCATCGTCACCGCCCGCGTGCGCTCGACCAGCCGGTCGACCAGGGCGGCATAGACTTTTTCACCTGCATAGACACGCTCGATGGCGCAGCACAACTGGCCCGAATTTTCCAGCGCGCCGCGCACGATGATCTCGGCGGCGGTATCGGCGTCGGCACTGTCCAGCACGACCGCCGGATCGTTCCCGCCGAGTTCAAGAAACGCCGTCTTGAACTGCGAGGCCGTGCGTTCCTGCACCTTGCGCCCGGTGGCGACCGAGCCGGTGAACACGACCATGTCGGTCAGATCCACCACCGCGGCACCGGTTTCGCCCCCGCCGACGAAATAGGCGATCACGTCGCGTAGATGCTCGACCTCGGCAAAGGCCCGGCAAAGCGGTTCCACAAATCGCGGCGTGACCTCGGAGGGCTTGATCGCTACCGCCGAACCCGCAAGCAGCGCGGGGATGGCATCTATCAGCGACAGGATCAGCGGGTAGTTCCAGGGGCTGATGATACCGACCAGCTGATAAGGAACATACTGCTGACGAAACGCCAGCCCGCCATCCGACGAGACACCGGTCAGGGGAGCGAGCGCGGCTTCGGCCGTCGCCACGCGCATGCGGGTGATGCCCTTGAATCCCTCGACTTCGGCCACCGACATGGCGTGTCGGCCGGTATCGACGGTCAGTGCCTCGACGATAGCGTCATAGTGGCGATCCACCGCGTCGCAGGCCTGCAGCATCGCGGCCTTGCGACCTTCCAAGCCGATCCGCGCCCAGTTCGACTGCGCCGCGCGCAGCCCTTCGCAGGTCGCCTGCATGGCAGCACGATTGGGAACGGTGACGTGGTAGTCGACCACACCGCTGCGTGGATTTCGGACTTCGAGAACCTCTGACATGACCGGACCCTGCTGAACGTCGTTGCCGACAGTCTTGCGAGGAGTCCCCTTCCATGGAAAGACCGCCGCACCGGATCGTTCCAAAATCAAAAAACATCCGGCGCGAATCCGAAACTTCGCAACCTAGGTCAACTTTGCCAGAGGGCGGCTTGCCCGCGCATAGGCGTCCTTCGCAAGGTCAAGTTGGTCAAGGTATCGCCGGGCGGCCCTGGCCACGTCACCGACCCGAAGGGCTGCACACAGGGAAAGATGCGCCGCAGCCACCCCGCGTCGCGTGGCGGGATCAGTAAGGGTGGCAGCCCGGTAGGCCTGAAGCCGGTCGTTGCAGTGATCGGCCATCGCAGTCAGGTAGCGGTTGGCGCAGAGCGAGAACAGCGCCCGCCGGAACGCCGTGTTGGCCGCCAGAAACGGGGCTGGCGCATGCATCTCGGCACTGGCCTGTTCGGCCGCCGCAGCGTCGTCCAGTGCAGCCAGACCTTGGAGGTCGGGCGGGTTTAGAGCGATAAGTCGCAAGATGTCGCCTTCGAGCAACTGGCGCAGGTGGAACATCTGGCCGACCTCCACCTCGGACAGCACCGGCAGGCAATAGCCGCGCCCACGCTCTTCCAGCACACCGTTGCCCACCAGCCTGAAAAGCGCCTCGCGCACCGGAGTGCGCGAGATGCCCAGCCTTTTCGCCAGCGCGGGTTCGGTGATCAGATCCTCGGGGCCATAGGCGCCATCGCGGATGGCGCCCAGCATCAGGTCCATCACCTGATCGCTGAGCCGCTTGCGCTGCAGCAGGTTGGACGTGTCAGGCAGTGTCATCAGCGCCCCCGTCCAGCAGGCCCGCGCGCCGGTCGGCGGCGATGGCTGCTGGGTCCCTGTTCGTGACCGGGCCGAAACCGCCCCCACCGGGAAGGTGGAAGCACATGCGCTCGCCCGGGCCTATCAGTTGGAACCCCTTCGGCGCCAGCGGTGCGCCCGAGGCCAGATGGAGGCTGCCGATAGCGCCCGCATCGCCTCCCTGACGGCCCTGCGCACGCTGGGTCGTGCGGTCGAACATCGCGAAGAGCCCCACCGGGGCGCCATCCCGGGTGGCCAGTTCAATGGACTGGCCAAAGCCGCCGCGATACCGGCCCGCCCCCGCCGACCCAGGCCTGAGTTCCTTTTTCCAGAGGACTACCGGCGACCGGCTTTCCACCACCTCGACCGGCATTGCCCGCACGCCCGACGGAAAGGCAGTGGCCGAAAGCCCGTCGATCCCCGGACGCGCGCCGCCACCGCCTGCGTTGAAGAACAACGTCTCCCAGGCAGGGCCCTTCCAGTTGCCGGGAAAGTGCCGCGCCACCTCGGGCCCGCCGCGCAACTGGATACCCCATAGGCCCGCCGCCCCCTCGGCAGGCACGCGGTCCGGGACGATCTGCGCCAGACAACCCAGCACCGCCTCGGGCAGGAACTGACCGATGATATGGCGCGCGCAGACCGGGTTCGGTCGCACGACATTCAGGATCGATCCTTCGGGTGCCACGACCCGAACCGCCGACAGCGACCCCGAATTGTTCGGTACCGCCGCCCCGACAATGCAGCGTGCGCCAAAACTGGCGTAAGCATTGGTGTAGTTGTAGACGAGGTTGATCCCCCTCGGATGCGAGGGGCTCGACCCGGCAAAGTCGATCACGATCTCGTCCTCGGCCACCGTGAGGGTACAGGCAATGGTAATCGGCGCGCCAAAGGCGTCCATCGTGATCGCATTGCTGGCGGTGGCACGCGGCAGAGCGCGGATCTGGGCGATCATTGCCGCGCGCGAACGCAGAAGGATCTCGTCGCCAACCGCCTCCAGATCGGCCAGTCCCAGCGCAGCCAGCGCCCGCACCAAGGTTGCCGCGCTGGCCTCATTCGCAGCGACATAGGACAGCACATCGGCCTCGACCTCGTCCGGCGTGCGGACATTGGCGCGCAAGAGGCGCATCAGGTCTTCGTTGACCTTCCCGGCGCGCACCAGTCGCATCACGGGAATCGCCAACCCCTCCTCGAAAACCGAGGCCGCATCCGTCCCCTGCCCCCGCCCGCCAATGTCGAGCTGGTGGCAGGTGCAAGCGAAGTATCCGATCAGCCCGTCAGGTCCGAACACCGGCGAACAGATCGTGATGTCATGCAGGTGCCCCGAGGCGATCCAGGGATCGTTGGTGATCAGATGGTCCCCCGCGACCAGCGTTTCAGCGGGGATTTCGGCCAGCATCTGCGGCACAGCGGCCACCGTGGAGTTCACATGTCCAGGCGTGCCGGTCTGCGCCTGCGCCAGCATCCGCCCGCGCCTGTCGAACAAGGCCGCAGACAGATCGCCGGAATCGCGCACCACGGGGCTGAAGGCCGTTCGCATCAAGGTGCGTGCCTGTTCCTCGACGAGGGCGATGAGGGTACTCCAGATCACCTGAAAGCGGATTTCGTCGCGCGGTTGCATCCTTCACTCCTTGGCGATTCGGGCAATCAGGACATGTCCGCCGCCGATCAGCGTGGCCTCATGGCCTGCCGGGACCTGAATGGTGGTGCCGTAGTCCTTGATCAGCGCGGGCCCGGCGACTGGCCGCCCCCGGACCAGCGCATCTCGGTGGGTCAATTTGGCCGCGATGGCACACCCGGTGTCGTGGTCATAAAGCGCCGTCTGCCTGGGCAAATCCCGCTGCAACCGATCCAATGGGGTCAGGTTCAACCGGTCTGTGCCAATCTCGGCCTGACGCAGGGTCAGGCCGACGATCTCGACCGGAATGCGATCCAGTGCCAGGGTGTAGAGTTGTCGGTACTGCGCACGGAACGCCTCGGCCAGCCGCGCTGCGTCGCCTTCGACCAGCGCGCCATCGTCCAGCGGCAGGGACAGCGTCTGCCCCTGCCCCCGGTAGCGAAGGATCAGCGTGCGACGGGTCTCTTGCGCAGCGCCGGGGGCAGCCCGCGACACCAGGGCCATGGCCTCGGCGCCCATTTCGGCGAAGAGCACGTTCAATTGTTGCGGGTCGAAACGATCCAGCGGCATGGCGATCGTCCGGCCCAGTTCGAACACCGCCCGCGCCAGCAGAAATCCGATCGCCGATCCGATCCCCGCCCCGGAGGGTACCAGGACGCGGTCGATCCCCAGCCGCCTAGCGATGCGCGCACCATGGATGCCGCCCCCGCCGCCAAAGGCAATCATCAACCGCGTGCGCAGGTCGACACCCTTTTCGCGGGCATGTTCGCGCGCGGCGGCGGCCATCTGTTCGTCCACAACTTCGATCACCGCCGCCGCCGAGGCCTCGGCATTCAGCCCCAGTTGCGCGCCGACCCCGGCGACCAGTGCCCCCTCGGCCAGCGAGGTATCGACCGCAAGGCCGCTGCTTTCAAAGTCCCCCGGCGCCAGACAGCCCAGAACGAGGTTCGCATCTGTGACCGCGGGCGCCGTGCCCCCCCGCGCATAGCAGGCCGGACCGGGCATTGCGCCTGCGCTCTGCGGCCCGACATGCAGGCGCCTGAGGTCATCGACCCGCGCGATGGAGCCGCCCCCCGCTCCGATCTCGACCAGATCGATCACCGGGATGCGCGCGGGCAGACCGCTGCCATGCCGGAACAGGTGCTCGCGTGCCATCTCGAACGTAGGGCTGCGACGCGGAATCCCGTCCTCGATCAGGCAAACCTTGGCAGTCGTGCCGCCCATGTCAAAGGCCAGGATCTCGCGCTCTCCAAGGTCGCGTGCGAGACTCGCAGCAAAGATAGCCCCCCCGGCAGGACCGGATTCCACCAGCCGGATGGGAAAGGCGCGTGCTGTGTCCAGATGGCAAAGCCCTCCGTTCGACAGGAACATGAACACCGGTGCAGCGATCCCCATGATCGCCAGCCCAGCCTCCAGCCGGTCCAGATAGGCGGCAATGAGTGGCTGGACGTAGGCATTGGCCGCCGTGGTCGAAAAGCGCTGGTATTCGCCGATCTCGGGGCTGATCCGGCTCGACAGGCTGAGGGCGACGCCGGGCAACAGCCGCGACAGGACCTTGGCCGCGCGCTCCTCATGCAAAGGGTTGGCATGGGCGTGCAGAAACCCGATGGCGATACTGTCGATACCCTCGGCGCGTAGCCTTGGCGCCAACGCCGCAAGCGCGGCGTCGTCCAGTGGCAGCAGGACCTCGCCATCGGCCGCAATGCGTTCGGGGATGCCATAGCGCCACCAGCGGGGGATCAGCGGCTCGGGCTTGCGGATCATGATGTCGTACTGGTCAAAGCGCCCTTCGTCGCCCATCGCCAGCACGTCACGAAACCCTTCGGTTGTGATCAGCGCAGTGCGCGCGCCCTGCCGGGCAATGATCGCATTCGTTGCCAGCGTCGTTCCGTGAACGATGCCGCCGATTTCCGTCGGGGCAAGACCATTCTGGGTCAGAAGCCGGGCAATGCCGTCAAGCATGGCGCGTTCGGGCGCGTCCGGGGTCGTGGGCAGCTTCAGCGTGCGGATGCCATTCGGAAGAGCAAGTGCGAAGTCGGTAAAGGTCCCCCCCACATCGACACCGATCCGGATTGTGCCACCCATCTGTCCCTCGCCCTTGGTCCCGCTTGTGACGGGCGCTCATTGTATTATTATGAACTCATAATTACTACAGCAAGGCGAATCTTCCGCGCCCTACACGCCCATTGCCCTTGGGGCTGGGTTGGGGTTTTCTGGAAGCCCCTCAAACGGAGAGCTTTTGCATGCTGTATCGCCCCCTAGGGTCCTCGGGTCTTTCGGTGCCGCCGGTCGTTCTGGGTGGCAATGTCTTTGGCTGGACAGCGGATGAGGCAACCAGCTTTGCCGTGCTCGATGCCGCGTTCGAAGCCGGACTGACCGCCATCGACACCGCAGATGTGTATTCGCGCTGGGTCGCGGGCCATTTGGGAGGCGAAAGCGAGACCATCCTCGGGCGGTGGCTGACGGCGCGGCCGGGTCATAGGCAGCGGATCGTGCTGATCACCA
>CALEZJ010000106.1 GCA_937927885.1 uncultured Paracoccaceae bacterium
GTCACCGCGTCCTGCGCACCCGCCGCGCCCGCCGCCAGCGCCAGCGCCGAGGCCAGGCCCGCGAATTTCCAAGTGGTCATCGTCTCACCTCCGTGTTGCCCGGGCTTTGTGCCCGGGGGTTTAGCGGCCCCGTTGGGACGGGTGCCAGAATGTCACGCGCCGCTCGACCAGCGCCCAGAAACCGTAAAAGGCCGAGCCGAGCAGCGCCGCCGTGGCGATTTCTGCCCAGACCATGTCCAGCTGCAAGCGCCCGACCTCGGTCGAGATGCGAAACCCCATGCCATAGGTGGGCGAGCCGAAGAACTCGGCAACAATCGCCCCGATCAGCGCCAGTGTCGCACAGATTTTCAGCCCGTTGAAAACAAAAGGCATCGCGGCAGGCAGGCGCAGGAACATCAGGCTCTGCCACCAGCCGGCCGACCAGGTGTGCATCAGGTCGCGCTGCATGCGATCGGTGGCGGCAAGACCCTGCACGGTATTGACCAGCATCGGAAAGAACACCATCGCCACCACGACCGCGGCCTTGGACGGCCAGTCGAATCCGAACCACATGACAAAGATGGGCGCGGTGCCGATGATCGGCAGCGCCGCCAGGAAATTGCCCACCGGCAAGAGGCCGCGGCGCAGGAAATCGAACCGGTCGACCACCAGCGCGAACAGAAAGGCCGAACCGCAGCCGATGGCAAAACCGCTGAGCGCACCGCGTCCGAAGGTCTGCACAAGGTCGGTCCACAGGATCGGCAGCGACGAGGCGATGCGCGCGCCGATCTCGGCCGGGGCGGGCAGTATGACCCGCGGCACGCCCAGTGCCTGCACCGCCAGTTGCCAGGCCCAGATCAGCGTCAGGCCAAAGACCAGGGGCGCCACCAGCGCCTGCGCCCGCCCCAACAGCCCGCCGCGCGCGGGCATGGCGGCAAGACGCGCGACCAGCATCCAGGCCGCCAGCCAATACCCCACCGCCATCGCCCCCACGATGAGTGACCGCTCCGCCCAGTCCAGCAACCCGAAGGCGCCAAAGACAAGACAGGCCGCGACGGCTGCCAGCATGGCCAGTCGCGGACCCGCTGCGGCAAGCTGCGGACGGAAGGGCCCGAGCCCCAGCATGAGCGCGCCGAATAGCCCGATCACCGGCTGAAAGCCCATGACATGCGACGGGTTCTCGAGTCCGGCCGCCAGGGTGACCGCCACCATCAACGCCGCGAACGAGGCCCATGTCAGCGCCCATCCGGCGCGGTTCGGATCGGTTGTCGCGCTCATCCCGCCATCCCCATCCTGCGCAGCACGCGCCGTTCGATCCAGCCCACGATCCCCACCAGCGAGGCCGCCAGAATCGCCGCAGCGAACAGCGCCGCCCAGATCTGCACCGTTTGCCCGTAATAGCTGCCGCTGAGCAGCCGCACGCCCAGGCCCCCCTGCTGCACCGGCAATTCGCCGACGATGGTGCCGACTAGCGCCGCCGCGATCCCCACCTTCAGCGAAGCAAAGAGATACGGCATCGACATCGGCACCCGGAGGCGCCAGAACACCGCCGACCCCGGCGCGGACCAGGTCTTCATCTGGTCCAGTTGCATCGCATCGGGCGCGCGCAGCCCCTTCACCATGCCCACGACCACCGGGAAAAAGCTCAGATAGGCGGCGATGATCGCCTTGGGCACCACGCCGCTGATCCCCACCGAATTCAGCACCACGATGATCATCGGCGCCAGCGCGATGATGGGAATCGTCTGGCTGGCGATTGCCCAGGGCATCACCGAGGCATCCATGGCCCGGTTGTGCACGATCCCCACCGCCAGAAGGATCCCGCCGCCGGTGCCGATGACAAAGCCCAGCATCGTCGCGGTCAAGGTGATCCAGCCGTGATAGATCAGGCTGCGGTTGGACAAGGTGCCCGAGTTCCACCAGCCGCGCCGCCCGTGTATCTCCTCGACCCAGGTCGAATTCCACAGCTCGGCCACCACCTGATGCGGAGCGGGCAGCACGGGACGCTCCTGCCCCATGGTGCGGCTGACGAGTTCGGCAAACCCGATCTCGCGCCCGGCGCGGGCGGCCTGATCGCGCTCCCACTGCGCGTTCATCGGGATGACGGCCAGATACCACAGCGCCAACAGCACCGCGACCACGGCCAGAACGGGGCCTGCCTTCCTCATGCCTGCCCCCGCTTGGTCATCGCCTCAGTCATCGACATGCCCTGCCCTCAGCCCCTCGCGCACACGGTGGGCGATGGCGATGAATTCCGCCGAATCGCGGATATCCAGCGGACGCTCGCGCGGAAGGGTCGAGTCGATCACATCGGTGATCCGCCCCGGTCGCGGCGACATCACCACGATCTTGGTCGACAGATACACCGCCTCGGGGATCGAATGCGTCACGAACCCGATGGTCTTGCCGGTCGCCGCCCAGAGTTTCAGCAACTCCTCGTTCAGCCGGTCGCGCACGATTTCATCCAGAGCGCCAAAGGGTTCGTCCATCAGCAGGATATCGGCATCAAAGGCCAGCGCGCGGGCAATCGAGGCCCGCTGCTGCATCCCGCCCGACAATTGCCAGGGGAACTTGCGCTCGAACCCCTTCAGTTCCACCAGCTCCAGCACCCGCGCGACCCGCTGATTCTGCTCGGCCTTGGGATAGCCCATGATCTCCAAGGGCAGCCGCACGTTCCCGGCAATCGTCCGCCACGGATACAGCCCCGCCGCCTGGAACACATAGCCATAGGCGCGCGCCTTGCGCGCCGCTTCGGGCGACATGCCGTTCACCGTCAGCGTGCCCGAGGTCGGATGCTCCAGATCCGCAATCGCGCGCAACAACGTGGTCTTGCCGCAGCCCGAGGGGCCGATGAAGCTGACGAATTCCCCCTTGCCGATGGTCAGGTTCACGTCCTTCAAGGCATGAACCGGGCCGTCCGAGGTCTGGAACACCAGATTGAGGGACTTCGCCTCGATGACTGCGGGCAGGCTCATCACACCCCCGTCGCCGGGATGGCACCGCGCTGCACCGGGCGCGGGGCGGTCAGGTCCTTCCAGCTCGACAGCGCGCGGTTGACCGCACCGTTGGGCTCGCGCTTGACGAACTTGCCATGTCCCTCTTCGGTGCGAATTTCGCCGTCATGCACCGCCACCTTGCCCCGCGTCAGCGTGAAGCGCGGCAACCCCTTGACCGCCTGCCCCTCGAAGACGTTGTAATCGATCGAGGATTGCTGCGTGCTGGCCGAGATGACCTTGCTCTTCTCGGGGTCCCAGACCACCAGATCCGCATCTGCCCCGACCAGAACCGCGCCCTTTTTCGGATAGCAGTTCAGGATCTTGGCGATATTCGTGCTGGTGACCGCGACGAATTCGTTCGGCGTCAGCCGCCCGGTGCCGACCCCATGGGTCCAGAGCATCGGCATCCGGTCCTCCAGCCCGCCGGTACCGTTGGGAATCTTGGAGAAATCGCCAATTCCGAACCGCTTCTGCTCGCTGGTAAAGGCGCAATGGTCGGTCGCCACCACCGACAGGCTGCCCGACTGCAACCCGGCCCACAGGCTGTCCTGATGCTTCTTGTTGCGGAACGGCGGCGACATGACCCGGCGCGCGGCATGGTCCCAGTCGGGATGGAAATACTCGCTCTCGTCCAGCGTCAGGTGCTGGATCAGGGGCTCGCCCCAGACCCGCTTGCCCTGCATGCGCGCCCGGCGGATGGCCTCGTGTGCCTCCTCGCAACTGGTGTGCACGACATAAAGCGGAACGCCCGCCATGTCGGCGATCATGATGGCGCGGTTGGTCGCCTCGCCTTCGACCTGAGGGGGGCGCGAATAGGCATGCGCCTCGGGCCCCCGGTTGCCCTCGGCCAGCAGGCGCGCGGTCAGTTCCGCCACCACGTCACCGTTTTCGGCATGGACCATGGCGACGGCGCCCAGTTCGGCCAGCCGGGTGAACGAGGCATACATCTCGTCATCGTTGACCATCAGGGCGCCCTTGTAGGCCATGAAATGCTTGAAGGTGTTGATGCCCCGATCGCGCACCACCGCCTGCATCTCGTCAAAGACCTGCTGTCCCCACCAGGTCACCGCCATGTGGAACGAATAATCGCAATTCGCCCGCGTCGACTTGTTGTCCCACATCTGCAGCGCATCGAGCAGCCCCTGTCCGGGGCTGGGCAGCGCGAAATCCACCACCATCGTGGTGCCGCCCGCCAGCGCCGCGCGCGTGCCGCTCTCGAAATCATCCGCCGAATAGGTGCCCATGAAGGGCATTTCCAGATGGGTGTGCGGATCGATCCCGCCGGGCATCACATAGCAGCCGGTGGCATCGAGTTCGCGCGCCCCGCTCAGCGCACGCCCGATCTCGGTGATCACCCCGTTTTCAACGCGCACATCCGCCTTGTAGGTCAGATCGGCGGTGACAACCGTACCGTTCCTGATGACGATGCTCATGATCCTTGCCCTTTCCTAAACCGAGGCGAAACACGCCAGTGCGCCGCCGTGAACGCCGATATCCAGCGGCCCGAAATCGCTGTCCACACAGAGCGAGAACAGATCCTCGCCCGGCAGATACAGCACCGAATAACACCCGTCCGAGCGGATCACCGTCCAGCCCGTCCCCTCGACACCCCCGGCAAAGGTCACCCTCACCGGACGCGACCGACTGACCCGCCGCGCCTTGAACGCCGCCAGCGTCATCGCCCCCGCGCGGCCCGAGGCGTCAAACCGGGCCATCTCGCCCGCCACCCTCTCGCCAATCCGCGCCTCGACCTCGCTCATTCACTTTGCCTCAAATACGCACAGGGCTTCCAAA